>JAGHUY010000221.1 GCA_018064545.1 Candidatus Apopatosoma intestinale
TCAATGGTCAGATAGATCGGCTCGCCCGCCACGCCTTTGCCGAGGGCCGTCGTCAAGCGGCTCTTCGCCTCGGTAAACTCCGTGCGTTCGATCAGATCGCGCACATAGACAAAATCGGAGGAGCGGTTCGGCACTTCGATGCCGATGGCGCTCTTACCGGGGATGACGCCCTCGATCCGGACGCCGCTCGTGGCGAGAGCCAGTGAAATATCGTCTACCAGATTGGTGATGGTGCGAACGCGCGTTCCGGCTTCCAACCCGATCTCATACCGTGTGATCGTCGGACCGTGCGAGATGCCCACGATTTTCGCATGGACGTTGAAATTATTCAGCGTCTCCATCAGTTTGTCCGTGTTCAGCGAAAGGTCCTCTTCTGAGTCTCTGCCGTTTCTTGGTTTCGGTTTTTGAAGCAGATCGATCGGCGGGAACCGATAGGTGGGCTTGTCAGGTTCTTCGGGGATAATGGCCGGTTCCGTCCCCGTAGGGCCGAGGATGATCGCGGCCTCTTCGGTCTTCTTCTCCTCCGGCTTTTCTTTCGTCATGGACTGGCGACGGACCGGAATGCGGTCATATTCCTCAAAATGATCCTCTTCTTCCCTCGCCGGTTTCTTTTCCGGCTGTCTCGGTTTCGCACGGGTGACCGGAGCCACATATTCTTCCGTTTGCGGCGGAAAATTCGGCACGATGATCTCATCGGCCGCCGGCTCGGCCGACACCGTTTCCTCCGGGACAGGGTCCGGCTTCCACTCGTAATCGTCCGCTTTCGGCCGCTCATCCGGAATGGCTTCCCCATACAGAATGGACTCGTCGATCATGCCGTGACGCCGATTGGGTTTTTCCGTTTTCAAAGCGGAGGGGTAGACGGGACCGACCCGGCTTTCTCTGTTGGATTTTTCCGTTTTCATAGTGGGGGAATAGACGGGGCTGACGCGATTTTCTCTGACGGGAGTCTGCTCCCGGATGCGTTTTTCCTCCGTCTCCCGCCGATAAGCCGCGGCCTGTG
>JAGHUY010000349.1 GCA_018064545.1 Candidatus Apopatosoma intestinale
CCATAAAGCCGTAGAACAGGCCAAAAAGGATTTGTACGTAAAGACCCTGTTTGGCCGTCGCCGCTCCATTCCGGAACTCGCTTCTCAGAAGCACATGGAGAGGGCGTTCGGCGAGCGGGTGGCGATGAACAGCCCCATTCAGGGAACGGCGGCAGACGTGATCAAGATCGCGATGATCCACGTCGCCCGGCGGCTGGAAGAAGAAAAATTGGACGCTCATCTGATCTTGCAGGTTCACGATGAACTGATCATCGAATGTCGCGAAAAGGATGTGGAACAGGTCAAAACTCTGCTGACGTCCGAAATGGAAAAGGCCGTCAGTCTCTCCGTGAAACTGACCGCGGAAGCGGGCATCGGAAAAACATGGTTTGACGCCAAATAGTATAAAGCCCTCCCGGGTGCGAAAACTAAGAAAAACGCACTTGGGAGGGTTTTTATGAAGCGAAAATGGTTTCGCGTTTTGCCGCTTATTGCTGGTTTTATACTTTTGTCTCAAATGAGCATTCTCTGCGCCGCAAGCCCGGCACACATGGAAAAATCGGAGATTTTGGCATCGGAGGCGTACAAGCTTGGTCTGTCGGAAGAACAGTTTGCGGCGCTTGTCGAGCACGCGCATCTTGTTCGCCCCGATCTGTCTGTCACGGGCTTTGAAGTTCTGGCGGTGAGGGGAACGGACGTTCGGGCGGCCAAAAAAATCTATCGGATCCTGCTCCGCGACTACGAATGGGCGCCGTGCGACCCGGCGGAACGGGCGGTTTTTCTGCGCTGTGGGAACGGCGTTTTCCGCGTCAAAGGTTCCGAAGAGGAAGTGGATGCCTTTATCAGCCACATGAGCAAAAAAGGGAAAGTTGTGAAAAGATTACTGATAAATAATAATTGATTCTATCAAATCTATTGAAAAAAAAGGAGTCTTGTGCTATAATCCATCCGTGTATGACGGCGGTTTTGACTGCGGAAAGGACAGGGATAACATGGATTATAAGAGCATGAGGCTCTTTTTGTTTGACATGGACGGAACGATCTATCTCGGTTACGATCTGTTCCCGTTTACGTCGGAATTGCTCGCCACGATCCGGGCGCAGGGTCATTCCTATCTGTTTATGACCAACAATTCCTCGAGAAGCGTGGCAGACTATGTCATCAAAATGAAGAAACTCGGCATTGACGCTGTGCCGGAGGACTTTATCACGTCCAGTCAGGTCACGGCGATGTACTTATTGGATCATTATGACGGCAAGAAACTGTACGTTTCCGGAACGGAATCGTTTAAACGAGAACTGGAATCGGCGGGTGTTAAGAATATTTACGACACCTATCGCGAAGACATTGACGTGGTGGTGACGGGGTTTGATACGGAACTGACGTTCCGGAAACTCGAAGATATGTCAAAACTTTTGACGCGAGATCTGCCGTTCATCGCCGCCAATCCCGATCTCGTCTGCCCGACGGAATTCGGCTATGTGCCGGATTGCGGATCGGTCTGCGGGATGATCTATAACGCGACCGGTAAAAAACCGTATTATATCGGAAAACCGAGGCCGGAGATGCCGCTGTACGCCATGGAGCGGATGAAGCAGAAAGACCCCTTGATTACGAAAGAGAATACCCTTGTCATCGGGGATCGGATTTATACCGACATTGCCTGCGGTGTGAACGCGGGTGTGAACTCGCTCCTCGTTCTCAGCGGTGAGACAACGGCAGACAAAGCCGCGCAGAGCGAAACGAAACCGACGGCGATCCTTTCCGATTGCGGAGAACTTCTGAAAATTTTAAAAAGTGAGGAATGATAAAATGCTTTACGATGTAGCGATCATCGGCGGCGGTGTGGTCGGAGGCCTTCTGCTCCGCGAACTGTCCCGTTTTGATCTCAGTCTTGTTCTGCTGGAAAAAGAGAACGACGTGGCCATGGGCGCGACCAAGGCCAACAGTGCCATCGTGCACGGCGGTTTTGACCCCGTGCCCGGCACGCTGAAAGCAAAGATGAACGCGCAGGGCGTCACCATGTATGAAAGCCTTTGCCGTGAACTGGACGTTCCGTATCGGAACAACGGGTCGCTCGTTCTGGCGTTCTCCGAGGAAGAGGCGGTGAGCGTGCGCGAACTCTATGACCGCGGTATTGCCAACGGGATCGAGGGTCTTTCGGTCATCACCGGCGACGAGGCGCGTGCGCTGGAACCGGCTCTTGCGGAGACGGTGGTCTCGGCTCTCCGATGCACCACGTCCGGCATCGTCTGTCCGTATGAACTCACGTTCGGTGCCATCGGCAACGCGATGGACAACGGGGCGGAACTCAGGCGTGATTTTGCCGTCAAATCCATTACCAAGAGCGGGAAGAATTTTGTCATCTCCGATGGCGAAGAAGACGTGACCGCCCGCTTTGTGGTCAACTGTGCCGGTCTGTATGCCGACGCGGTGGCCGCGATGCTCGGCGATTCCTATACGGTCGTTGCCAAAAAGGGCGAGTATCTGATTTTCGATAAGACCGAGGGAAGTACGGTCTCTCACACGATCTTCCAAGTGCCGACCAAGGCGGGAAAAGGGATTCTCGTCACGCCGACGGTGGACGGTAATCTGATGATCGGCCCGACCTCCGAACGCACCGACAAGATGGACGGAGAGACGACGGCAGAGGGGCTTTCCATGGTTCGCACGACTGCCTGCAAGAGCGTTCCGAAACTGAACTTCAAAAAAGTGATCACGTCGTTTTCCGGACTGCGCGCGTCTTGCGCCCAGAGTGAAGACTTCATCATGGAGTATTCCGGTGCCGCCGGCAATCACGCGATCAATCTGGTGGGCATTGAGTCTCCGGGTCTGACTTCCGCTCCGGCCATCGCCATCTACGTTCGCAATATGTTGGAACAGGCGGGACTGGTTTTGAAAGAGAAACAGGATTTCCACCCCAACCGCGTTTCGGCGCATCATTTTTCCCGCCTTTCCGATGAAGAGAAGAACGCGATCGTGAGAGAAAATCCGAAATACGGCCACGTCGTGTGCTTCTGTGAGAAGATCACGGAGGGGGAAGTGCTGGAAGCCATTCATAAGAACCCCGGTGCTACGAGCGTGGACGGCGTAAAACGTCGCACCCGTGCGGGAATGGGAAGTTGCCAGGGCGGTTTCTGTGCCCCCGTGGTGACGGCTCTTTTGTCCCGTGAACTCGGGATTCCGGAGGAAGAAGTCACAAAATTCGGCGGGAAGTCCAAAATGCTTCTCGGTAAGGCCAGATAGGGAGGGAACGCTATGAACGTTTACGATTTGATCATCATCGGCGGCGGCCCCGCCGGCCTTGCCGCCGCGGTCGCGGCCTACGATAAGGGAATCCGTAATCTGCTGATCTTAGAGCGGGAACCGGAACTGGGCGGCATTCTGCGCCAGTGTATCCACAACGGTTTCGGGCTTCACAAGTTCGGCAGAGAACTGACCGGCCCCGAATATGCTCAACTCTATATTGATATGGTAAAAGAACGGGAGATTCCGGCCATGACGGACGCCGTCGTCCTCGG
>JAGHUY010000370.1 GCA_018064545.1 Candidatus Apopatosoma intestinale
ATCTTTTGATCAAGCCATGTGGAGAGGAGCATAGAATCCATGAGTTCTACACCGTTTAAGCCCTCTTTTCCGTCCACAAACAGCGGTTCAATGCCGAGAACGGCATTCGCGAAATTGCTCAAAATCCCGGCGTGTTGCGGATTCTTACCGTCGGTTTCCACAATCGTCTCTTCCCCGTGCTTCGGTTCACCGTGGCTCTCGCGGAATGTGGCGTTGAATTCCCGCTCGCCGATCTCGTTGAGCGTCAGTTTCAGCTGATTTTTCTCACAGACCAGTTTTCCTTTATCCCCGAGAATCTCAAAACGGTTCGTACCGGGCGCATCGGCCGTCGAGGTGACGAAAACACCCGTTGCGCCGTTCGGAAACTCCATATAGACCGTGACGTCGTCTTCCACTTCAATATCGTGCCACTTGCCGAAATGGCAGAACGAGCGCACACTCTCCGGCATCATGCCGAGAATCCATTGGAGCAGGTCGAGTTGGTGGGGGGACTGGTTGAGCAGAACGCCGCCGCCCTCCTCTTTCCATGTCGCACGCCACGAGCCGGAATCGTAATAACTCTGCGGACGGTACCAATCGGTGATGATCCAGTTGACACGCTTGATCTCGCCGAGCGTACCGTTCTGAACGAGTTCCCGCATTTTCCGATACACGCAGTTGGTGCGCTGATTGAACATCACGGAGAACAGTTTATCGGATTTTGCCGCGACCGCGTTCATCTCCTTGACCTGTTTGGTATACACGCCGGCCGGTTTTTCGGTGATCATGTGGATGCCGGCGTTCAGCCCGTCAATGGTCATTTTCGGATGGGAATAGTGCGGAACGGCGACCACAGCGGCGTCGATCAGACCGCTTGCAAACATTTCACGGTAATCGGCAAAGGCCGGAACGCTCTCGCCGTTTTCCTGCTCATGAACCCACTTGATTTTCTCGGGATCAATATCACATACGGCACCGAGAACGCCGTTTTCCACTTTTCCATCCAGCAGATTCTTTACGTGAACCGTGCCGATCTGCCCGATCCCGATGATACCGAATCTCACTTTTTCCATAGATAACCCTCCTCATGATAACCGCAATCAGTCAAAACCCTCTTGATTGCGGCAACGGCGTAGTCAAAAGCCTCGTCGCTCGTGTCAAACGAGCGGTAGGAACGAAATTCGTGCCGGTCAATTTCGCGAAACGCATCAAAAATATGCAAATGCGGTTCCACGGTCAGCACGATCGTTTCATCCGTGCTTTCATCCAGTTTCTTGATGACTGCCGGATAATCCGCGTCACCCTCGCCCGCCGCCGTCACCACGCGCTCCGCTTTTCGTGCGTCTTTGACGTGGACGTATTCAAGCCGTCTCAGCGTCTCGGAAAGTCCCGATACGGCGTCCGGTCCCTGCATCAGATAATTGGCCGCGTCAAAAATACCGTGCAGACGCGGAAGCGTCGTCAGCAGATCGCGCACCTCATCCGGATTCTGTCCGTAGATCGCGGCCTCGTTTTCGTGGCACAGGATGATGCCATGCTTTTCCGCCTCGTCAAGCATCCGGGAAAGCCGTATCATCACCTCATCCCGATACCGGGTAAGCGAGTCCTGCTCTACAAAGAAACTGAACATCCGCATCCGGGATGCACCGAGAATCTCACAGGCGCGAAGAGCCCGGAGAAATTTTTCAAAATGCGGGGCAAAATCATTTTCGATCTTGTCTTTTCCGATCGGAGAGCCGAGAGAAAACACCCGGATGCCCGCTTTGTCAAGCGTCCGACGGATCGCTGTCAGTTCTTCATCGCTTTTGCTCGCGACGTCCCCTTCGATGCTCCGCGGTTCCAAATAGGAAATATGATTTCGCCGTAAAGCCGCGATCTGACCCGAAAGCGTTGGGGACGCTTCATCGGCAAACGCGGACAGAATAAAACTTGCCATATTGACTCCTTATTTCAAAATCGATCGCAGAGCGCAAAAACTGCGCTCCATCTGGCCGAACATATCGGGAAAACTCGCTGCATTATCCTGCTCGACAAGGACATTTTGCACGCCGACCTCCTCACAGGCCGCCGTGATGGCGGAGAAGTCCAGTACCCCGTCGCCACAGGCGCAGATACTGCGTTTTTCATCGCGCGCCATATCCTTATAATGAATGTTCGGAAGCCTTTTTTCCCCGACGCTTCGGATATAGTCCACGGCGGAACAGCCGGCATATTCGACCCAATACGTATCGAGAATAAACTGCCAATCCGGGCAGGCTTCCAGCATACGGTCAAATGCGTTCCCGCCCTCCGGCAATGCGGCAAACTCAAAATTATGATTATGATAAGCAAAATGCAGTCCGGCATCCAAAATGGTTTTTACCGGCTTTTCAAGGTTGGAAAAGAGCCGATTCAAAGCCTCAGCGGAACCCCGGTACTCATTCGGCATACTGCCAAGCCCGATCACGGGACAATGATAGATTTTATGTTCGGCAATCA
>JAGHUY010000157.1 GCA_018064545.1 Candidatus Apopatosoma intestinale
GTGGATAACGTGAAAGAACACGTGCGGGACGGCAGTATCATTCTGTTTCACGATTTTGCGGGGCCGAAAACGCATACGCTGGAAGCCCTGCGGATTCTGATCCCGGAGCTACTCGACGAGGGCTATACGTTTGTCACCGTATCGGAGTTATTGGGTTAATGATACGGAAAACGGGGCTGTAAAACCATCTGCGGTTTTACAGCCCCGTTAATTTGTTTGATATGATGCCGGGCGACTAACCCTGTTCTTTCTTTCGGAACAGACGGAAGACAAGCGGATACAGGGCGGCCAGCGTGAAGAGGATCACCGCGTAGCGGGCTGTCCGGACGAGAAACGCCGCCGTCGTGCCGGAGTCAAGGAACGCGGAATCAAACGGGAGTTTTAAAAGGACGTTCAGTCCGAAATACAGTGCCCCGCCGCCGAGAACGCGAAGCACCGCGCGCGGAATGCTCCTCGTATTCTCAAAGCGCACGAATTTCTTTTCAAAGGGGACGGCGAGACCGAAGCCGATCAGCATACCGACACAGGTGTAATATTCTTCGCTTTTGCAGTAGAAAAAGCCGGGAACGGCGGTGAGGATCAGGATCAGAGAGCGGGCCCATTCTTTCCGGATCGCTCTTTGAAGAACCATGACGACGGTGATGGCCACCGCGCCGAGCGCCCAACCGCAGAGAACGTCGGTCGGATAATGAACGCCGAGGCAGAACCGGGAAATCCCGACGAGAAGCGGGATCACGAGGCCAACGACCCAAAGCCATTTTTTGTCTTTCCGGTAGGCGGGCAGGGAGGTAAATGCCGCGACTGCCTGCGTGGAATGTCCGCTCGGAAAGGAGTAGCCTTGTTTGGCGATGTCAAAAAGGTCGGCACTCTTATCGACGGGTTTCAGACACCGGATGCCCGGGTGGTCGAAGTACGGGCGGCGGCGGATAAAGATATTTTTGAGGAGAGGATTCCATACTAAGGCGACGAGGACGTTCCGGCCGACGAACGTGCCGTATTCCTTATCGTAGACCCAATAGAGAAATCCGAGGAGGGCAACGCCGACGAGCTGTTCGCCGAACAGGGAGAAAAACGAAAAGATTGCCGTGCCGAAATCGCCTATGTGCGCCTGAATCCACGTCATGAGGGCGACTTCCCATTCCCAGTAAAAGGTTTGTCCGATCAATTCCATGAAATCTTCCTCTCTTTCTGTTTTTATTCAAATAATTCCTCTTTCCGATAGACGGAATCTTCTTCGGTGATCTTCCGGATCACGCGGCAGGGGACGCCGGCCGCCAGACTGTGCGGGGGAATCGAACGTGTCACGACGCTTCCCGCGCCGATGACGCTGCCCTCACCGATGGTAACGCCGCCGCAGACGGTGACACCGCAGGCAAGCCAGCAATTATCTTCAATGGTGATGGCTTTGGAGTATTCGAGATTGGTCACGTTCCCGTCTTCGCGAACGAACGAGTTTCTTTCATTCGGAAGAAGCGGATGGATCGGGGCGACGAGCGAGACGTTCGGCCCCATAAAGACGTTGTCGCCGATGGTGATATACCCGTCGTCGAGGGCGACGAAATTCACGTTAGCATAGCAGTTTTTCCCGAACTTGGTAAAACAGCCGTAATCAAACTGGATCGGCCCTTGCAGATAGACGCCGTTGCCGTCCGGGAGGAGTTCTGCAAGGATTTCCGCCCGGCGGGGGTCGTTTTCGGCGAGCATATTGTATTCATGACAGAGCAGATGCGCTTTTTCGCGCAAAGCCGGCATATCCTCCGAAAACGGATCGTAAAATTTCCCGGCAAGCATTTTTTCTTTTTCCGTCATTTTGTTCCTCCTGTCAGATCGCGCGTGGCGTCGGCGATGGCGAGATAATCGTTGGTGAGGATCGTATCGATGCCCATGGCGAGAAATCCGCGTGCCTCTTCCGGATCGTCCGACCAGAACATGTTGCAACGCACGCCGGCCGCATGGGCCTTGTCGATCATGGCCTTGTCAAAGTACGGTTTGAAAAGCTGAACTTTTTCACAGCCGAGGCGGATGGCGTCATCCACGTAGTCGAGATTGTTATAGCCCTTGCAACGACAGATGTCCGGCGCGACCCTGTGAAACTCTTCCAGGCACTTGTTGCTGGTGGTCATCACATAGACGTGCCCCTCGCAGTCGTACTGATGAAGCAGGGAAGCGATCTCCTCGTAATGCTTGTTTTCCTGCTCGGTGTCCCAGATTTTGACGTGAATATTCATGATGACGGTGCAGGCGAACTTTTTTAAGATTTCTTCAAACGTGAGAATCGGAAGCCCTTTGAATTTTTCGCCGTGCTTGACGCCGAAATCGAAGTTCAGAAGTTCTTCATAGGTGTAATCGTAAACGCGCCCCGTACCGGTGGAAACGCGGTCGAGCGAGCAGTCGTGGATGGACACGAGTTTTCCGTCCCTCGTCGCCCACAGATCGAACTCTATTTCTTCGGCCCCGAGGGCGACGGCCGCGCCGAACGCGGGCATACTGTTTTCCGGTGCCACGGTATTGAACCCGCGGTGAGCGCAAAGGCGCGGATAGGCAAGCGACCGGTCGGGGGCGATCATCATACTGCCGCCGGGACGGTAGAGCCACGGGCGGCGCCCCTCTTCGATATAGGCAAAGTGAGCCTTTTCCTTGCCCAGATAACCGGCCGGTTTATAGTATTTTTTGTGCGGGTCGATTTCGACCGTGCCGATACCGACTTCGTTTTCCATATTGAGAAGCATCTGACCGTCCGGGGCGACGGCCATGCTCGTCCCGCAGATCGGAGAATCCGCCGAAAGCGAGACAGAGGAACGGACGAGGTAGGCGTTGGTGTTGTAGGAGAGAAAACGCCCGATGATCTCCGACGCCGCATGAGTGTCCGTGCGTTGCAGGGAACAACCGATGATGACGTCCACGTTCTCGCGGGCGATCTTCGCGAAATTCTCATAGAAATAGAAGTCGTAGCAGGTAAGAAAACCGTAGCGGATGCCGTGGAGTTCCAGAATATACGGTTTTTCATACGAATAACTGTACGCCACGTCGAGTTCGTGACCGCCCTCGGCCTTGGTGCGGACTTCGGAGGGCGCGGGATGCGTTTTGTAATACTTGCCGACGCACGTCCCGGTCTCGTCAAAAGCAAACGTGGTGTTCCGCTTGCCGGTGGGGAGATAGTCAAAACAGTTGCAGAACACGACCGCGTGACACCGGATGGCCGTCTCTTTGACTTTTTGCAGAAGAACCGCGTTATTCGCTTTGGCCACCGCGTCGAACGCGTCGCCGTCTTTTTCGTCATAGGGAATGTCGCTGTATTCCGGCAGGACGATGACGTCCATGGACGCGTCGCACCGGTCAAGATGGGCGAGCAGATCGGCAAAGCACGTTTTTCCGTCTTTCCGGTCAAAGGAGTAGTGGGGCTGAACGATGGCAAATTTCATGGTTTCCTCCGCGGATTCGCCTGTCATGAAACAGGTTTGATATTGTTTTCAGTATAGCATATCTTTCTTTTTTTGTAAAGAAAAGCATGGAAAAAAGAATGGACGGAAGCACATTTCCTGTTGAAAAGCGACAGAACATGTGATATACTGAAAGCAGAATAGGGCACGATGCCCAAAGGAGAGGAGAAGTTTATGGAAAAAAGACTGGAACCTTTGTTTACCCCGTGGAAAATCGGGAATTGCGAAATCAAAAACCGTTTTGTGCTGACTTCGATGGGCGGTACCGATCTGTTCGGCTGGATGGAGAACAACCATTTTGACAAAGCCGGTGCCGACTTCATTTTAGAGGTGGCCAAAAACAACGTGGGTCTGGTGCTTCCGGGCTGTCAGCCGGTCTACAATCCCATGTTCGGGCAGTGGCTCCATACCAACAAGAAGATGTATCGGGACCTGAAAGCGTGGATGCCGGAATTTCATAAGACGGGTGCCAAACTGTTCGTCCAGCTGACCGCCGGATTCGGCCGTTCCTTTACCGTCAGTTCCATGATGGAAATGCTGTACAACAACAAGGCGCTTCGCGTGGTTTCCAAGCCGTTCATGGACCTCGACAAGATCACCGCGACCGCCAGCCCCTCCCCGAACCGCTGGTCGGACCGTCTGCCGTCCCGCGAGATGACGAAAGAGGAAATCGCCAAGTTCATCTATTCCTTTGCCCAGAGCGCCAAGCAACTCAAAGAGGCCGGCGTGGACGGCGTGGAAGTCCACGCGGTGCACGAGGGCTATCTGCTTGACCAGTTCACGCTCGGATACGTCAACAAGCGCACCGACGAATACGGCGGCTCTTTTGAAAACCGCTACCGTTTCGCCGTCGAGATCGTCGAAGCCATCAAGGAAGCGTGCGGAGCCGATTTCCCGGTTTCTCTGCGGTACAGCGTGGTTTCCAAGACCAAGGGCTTCCGCAAGGGCGCTCTCCCCGGCGAAGATTACGTCGAAGCCGGAAGAGATATGGAAGAATCCGAACGCGCCGCCAAGTACTTGCAGGATGCCGGCTATGATATGCTGAACTGCGATAACGGTACCTACGATGCGTGGTACTGGGCTCATCCGCCGATCTATATGCCGGAAAACTGCAATCTCTCTGATGTCGAACATATCAAGAATTTTGTGGATATTCCGGTGGTTTGCGCCGGTCGTCTGGACCCGAGAACGGCCGCCGATTCCATTTCGTCCGGCAAACTGGACGGTGCGGGCTTTGCCCGTAACTTCCTGGCCGATCCCGCTTGGGTGACGAAACTCATGGAGGGCAGAGAAGACGAGATCCGTCCCTGCATCCTCTGTCACAACGGATGCTTCAATATGTGCCACTATAAGGGCGTTCCGAACGATCAGGAACTGTCCGACAGCCTGCACCTCGCCCGTTGCGCCGTCAACGCCGAGACGATGCAGAAAGAAAAGCATTACATCAGGCAGACAAAGAACCCGAAGACCGTTCACATCATCGGCGGCGGTATCGGCGGTATGGAAGCCGCCCGTGTTCTCAAACTGCGCGGCCACCATCCCGTCATCCATGAAAAATCCGACGTACTCGGCGGTACGTTCATCCCCGCCAGCGCCGAATCGTACAAGGGCAAACTGCGCGACCTGCTCGCGTGGTACCGCAAGCAGATGACCGATCTGGATATTGAAATTCACTTCGGTGACGAAGTCAA
>JAGHUY010000242.1 GCA_018064545.1 Candidatus Apopatosoma intestinale
AACCCCTACCCCGCCCGCCCCTCCCAACTAACCGCTGCACAAGTCTCACACCCACCCCCCCCTCCCCGTCTATATTTTGGGCGTGGGGCTAAAACCCCGGCCGCCCCGCGGCCCCCGCGGGTATTTTGCCGCGGGGGGCGACGCTGTATCCAAGCGAGAAAAGAAAGGAGAAACAAGATGAAAAAAACATCTGCGGCAGCGCGGGCAGCCTTAGTCAAAGTTTGCCTCTCCCTTGCGCTGTCGGTTCTTTTCCTTGCCTTATCCATCGTTTCCTGGTGTTGGCTTGCCCACATTACCGAGGTCGGTGCGCATTCGCCTGACATTGCTATGATGGCATTTTCCTCGGTGGACGTTATGAGGGCAAAAATTCTGAAACGAGACGGTTTGGAGGGCGCCCGCGACGTTTCGGCGCTTCCCGCCATTTCGATGTCGGAATACGATCCGATTTTCCCGGAAAAAAACGTAAATACCCCTATCATTATTCGGGTAGAACTCGGTGTGGCACCTATTGAAATAGAGGGCCATGAAGAGCCTGTTTACCCCGATCTTTATCTGGACTTCCACTGTTCCAATACCGACGGAAACGACGTTTTCGGATGGCTGGAAACCGACAGCGGGGTCAGACGCATGACCCCGCTGCTCTCCAATATCGTAGATTTTCGTTTTGCCTGTGTGGACCCGCAGATGCTGGAAACGCTGGAACAAAAAAACGGCGTTCCGAGCGATGAGGCCATTTATGACGGCGCGATCTCCTATCTGCGCGACAAACCGGTTTATGCCTTTGTCAGTCAGGACCCGAGTTCGCAGGCGGCCTATGAGAGCGGTGACACAAGCGTTACCATGGCACAGAAAAACGATGAACCCGCACGCTATTATAAAAAAACAAGTCGTTTATCCATTAAACTTCCCGTAGAGGAATATTTTGACAATATTATCAGAGACGGCGAACTGGAATATCTGGTCGTCTATCTGGAAATCAACTACAATAACGATTACGTATCGGCCTATTCCGATCAGCACGGAATCGACACGAACGCTTTCGGCCATAACGAAAGCGAAGGCGGCTACGGTACAATTCAATTCAAGAATGATATCAGTTCGTTTTACTTCCACATGGGAGAAGCGACTGCAAACGATACAAACGGAGAGGAGGAGAGCAACTCATGAAAAAATGGATACTCAGCAAAAAAGCAATCATGATATGCGTTCTTGCCCTCCTGTTACTTTCGGCGGCCGTGCCGGGAACCTATGCATGGCTGGCCACACAATCCAATGAATTTCAGCATAATATCGATCACGGATCGGTCATTGAGCAATATTTTCATTGCGGAACCGGGACGAAAGACGATCCGTTCGTCATCACCCGACCGATCCACTACTACCACATGGTAGAACTGTATCAGCGCGTGGATACGTTCGCGGACGAGCAGTATTATTTCCAGATCGGTTATCCGATCAAACCCGGGGACAATACTACGCTCTATGTGTATCAATACGATGACACGGGCACCGAGGTTTTGGACGATGACGGAAATCCGACGTTTTCCAAAACGCTGAATATGATGTATTATTCGGGAAATCTTGCCCTTTTGCCGACGGGGACGTCGGCCGTTCCGTTCAACGGCACGTTTGACGGAAGCGGGCTGACGGTTTCCAACCTGCATATCACCGCGGTGGAAGAGGGGCTGAGTAAGTCGTATAAGACCTCCGACGTCGGGATATTCGGGTACGTCAGAAACGATTACAAGGACGGCGTTTATACCGGCGGTTATATTCACGACGTGTTTTTTGAAAACGTCACGATCGACGTTTCCAGCCTGGAATCCGGTGTGGAACCGACTGCACATACGGACGTCTTGGGGCAGCTCGTCCCACCGGCCGAGCACGCCGAGCACAAGGACGGAAAAGTCTATGCCGGCTATATCGTCGGGCATTTGAATATGCTCAATTATGAAGTTCAGAAAGCGGACGACGTGATCAGTCTCGTCGGCGTATTTGAGAACGTATACGTCAACAACGCCGCTCTGGTCAGCAACAACGATCAGGAAAACATTCTCTGCCAATACGGCTATATCGGACAGATCGACGTCGGCTCCGGCGAGGTATATACGATCGAAGACCGGATCGCGCTGGCGCATGGAGAAGAACCGGGCGGCTCCGGCGATGATCCGGGCGGTACCGGCGATGATCCGGGCAGTCACGGCGGTGAGGGCGACGATCCCGGCGGTCAAGGTGACAACCCGGGTTCCGAAGGCGAACGTCCGGTCAGCGGAAACTACGGCCTCGGAAAAGACCCGGGCTGGGGCAACTCGATCCCGATTCTGAATATCTATAAGCGGATCGACGACGTCCGCACCATTGCGATGGCGGCCGGGGATGCCACTTATCCGGTCAATATTACGGAAGTGATCAACGAGGTGACCGGAAAACGGTTTTCCTATATCGGCACCTACGACGAAATCAAGGACTATATCGACTGGACGACCGGTGAACCGCTGGCAAGCGATACGGACGGTGAGGCTACGGAGCGACTGAAAGAGATTCAGGAACAGGCGGCCGGCACGACAGACTACGGTTTCTACCATTACGCCTCTCCGGAAGATATGGGATCGTATTATATTGCCAAGGGCACCGGATTCAGTCAGATCATCTTTTTGAGCGGTATTTCCTCCGGGGCACGGGCTTCCACAACCACCGTCACGATCCAAAGCGGTGATGACGGCGGGGAAGCATCCTATCTGTACGATCACGTCGTTTTGAAGAGCGGGGAGCACTATTATGCTCTGCTGGGAGATACGCTTGATCCCAAAGAAGCACTGGCCTTTAAACAGATCACGTCGGCGGACAGTGAGGCTTTCGCCCTCCTGTATGATGACCGCAATCTGTATCTCAACTGTTCGGTTCAAAATGGGGTCGGTATCGTCAGCATCGGGGATACCGACGAAACGCGGTGGATTGAGGAAATTGTGGGAGAAACCCACTATTTGTATACCGAAATCGACACGTTCCGGTATTATCTCTATTACGATTCCGTAACGGAACCAAATGGCTGGCGCACCTATGCATATAAGTCCGGCACGTTCTATGAGATCAGTCAGACCGTTTCCGGCAGTACGCATTATCTCGGATTCAACCCGGATACGCTGTCTGTTGCCGATACCGCCACGAATTGGGAACTCGATGATTCGACGTTCTTCACCGTCAAGGGCGGCAAACGGTACTATCTCTATGTGACCGATGACGGAAAGATTCAGATGTCGGACACCAAAAAAACGTCCTTCTTTATGGAGAGTTCTTCCTATTTATTTATAGAGAAGAACGGAATCCGATACTATCTGACCTTTGCTGACGGACAGTGGATCGTTCAGAAAGTGGGTGACTTTTTCCGCATCCACGATGAAAACGGAAACTATCTGAATGTGGTCGGGCAGGACGACGCGCCCGTCGTCGTAAACGGAACGGACAGCGGCGCGGCCACCGACTGGTGGCAGGACAGCGACAGCCGGTTTTATACCTATTTTCAGGATGTGAAATACTATCTGACCCGTGTCAGCGGCGATCAGCCTGACCGTTGCGGTCTGGTAGTGGAGGCGGATAAAGCAAAAGCCGCCATCTGGACAGTCAAGACCCAAGGGGAACACGTCGCGCAGATCTATACATACGACAGCGGTATTCGCTTCTATCTGTTGCCCCGTGACAACGGCTCCGGCAATGGCACCCCGGACACATGGCATACGGTTCAGACCGGCACCTATCATACCGTCCGGGACACGGACAGCGGCCGGTATCTTTGTGCCAACGACGATGGGTCCCTTTCCGCAGGGACAAGCGAGGCCGAGGCCACCAAATGGCTGGTGGCGGCGGGTTCTTCCTATCCGCTCTCTGTCTTTTTACCCGATGGGAACGGTGGCTATGACGAGTGGTTTCTTGATATTTCGACCGCCGGCACCCCCACGGTTTGTCTGACCAAATATGTGGAGGGTACGACGGAACGGTGCACGTGGGCACTGGATAACCAAAAGTTCTATACGAGCAAGGGCGGAGTGACCTACTATCTCTGCGACAATAACGGATGGACGCTCGTGAGCAAAGGCCCCGGCATGACCATCCGGATGGGTGACGCTTACCTCGGCGTAGACGCGTACAATAACATTACGAATGGACAGGCCGAGTGGTTGATCGATAACGGCTACGTTTCCACCAAGGTTCAGAATAAGACGTATTATTTAACCCATAACGGAACGTCGACCCCGGTACTTACTGAGGCAAAAATGACCCAGTGGGATGCAGAATCGGTGGGAAACAACGTCATCAAACTATCCTATACCGATACGAACGGACGTTGTTTTTATCTGACGTATCAGAACAATAGCTGGAAAATACTGGAAGAATTTGAATATATCACGATTTCCGACGTTACCGATCCCAACTCCGTCAAATATATCGGCGTAACGACGGACGGAAAACTGACCGGGGCGACTTCTTCCGCCGACGCGGAGCCGTGGAGACAGGAGACGAAAGACGGAAAGCTTTATTTGTATACGTACATTGGCAATGATAAAAAGTATCTGAGCTGTTCCGCGGCCGGCGGCGTTTTGACGCTGACTACCGGCGCCTCGACGGAATTCAATATTTTGACAACCGATGCCGGAAAACGAGTTACGGTATCCGTGAGCGGAAACGAATATACCGTCCGGTGCGAAAATGGCGTCTGGTCCGCCACCGCGCAAAGTTGGTTCTACATTTATTATTACAAGGGCTTTGCGAACGGCGATAACGGCTATCGGTTACACTATTTGCAGTTGGGTGCCACTCATGTGGATGCCTCGATTAAATTCAGCAACAAACCGACCAGTCTCTCTGTTGATACCGTAAAAACATCATTGAAAGGCGTTAACGCGACCAAATGGACATTTGACGGTCCTGCCGATACGAGCGGAAATCCGGTGGAACAGCCGAAAAATTCCAATCCTTCGGACTCCCTGCTTGGCGTTTTGTATACGATCGACAATGCAGGTGTGACGCATTATCTGAAAATTTCAACAACCACGCAAAAAGTGGATAAAAATATTTATAATTATTTGGAAACAACCACCAATCGCGCCGACGCGACGAAATGGTTTTACTCCAAATTTAAGCCGGGCGCAAACGAAAAGAGTTTGCAGATGTTTGGCCGGTTCAATGGACAATGGTACGGGCTTGGCTTCCCGGCAAGCGGACTCTATTATTTGACAGGCAAGGATCCCGTGTCAGACGGCAACGAAGCCGTTTTCCTGTATGAGAGTGCGGGTACGTCCACTATGAAAGTGGATGCGGCGCAGGGCGTGGTTCCCGACGAATGCCGTCTGACGACGGTGATGACAGACCCGGTTACCCACATCGCTGCGCAGATTTACCCGGGCGAGAATCCCACTGCGGAGGAGGTGCGCCTCGACGCTGTGACTCTGCCAAAACCGCCGGCTCTGACGATCCAAATCGTTACCTACGACAAGACGGGCTGCGTCTGTACGATGATCCCGATGGGCATTCCGGTCCACGCGGTCGTGGAGGAACAGGGAGACGCGCCCGGGGGCAATCTGACCTATATCCCGTTGGCCGTCAGGGGAACGACAGACATCGACGATCCGGTTTATGTGGAGGAGATATACAGAAAAGACACGGAACTGGAATCCAAATATTCGGCGTCCTACCGCAATACCGGCTATATCGTCAGCGGCGGTTATCAGACGGATTCGGATTCTCCGTACCGCTCCGATATCCGTATTTCGCGGTACGCGACGAGTGACCCCGGAACGCCGCTCCGGAATGCTGTCCGAGACATCGGCACCTTTACGGCGGATTCCGATAAAATCATGGAAGTGATTACCGTCGACCGTGCCAATACCACCGACAGCAATACCGTTTACTGCCGGATCAAAGACAGACGTCACAACACGACGAACGCCAACCCGCCGTACGGACTTACGACGCATTCCTATGCTGTGAAAACCGTGGAAGAACTCGGCTTTATCGGCTATGAAAGCGAACTTGCCAGTGAACGCCGCGCCCGTGACGAGTTTGCGGAAATGCTGATCGAGGGCGGGAGCAACGTGTACGGACTGCACTTTATGAATGCCGAGATTTCGATCGATCATCAGATCACGGCTTCATACGTCCGCATTTTAGGTAAGGACTACAAAAACTATCCTCTGCCGGAAGACTGTATTGACTTCCACGCGGTGGAGCGCGGCTCGATCAACTTCTTTGCATCCACTCATTATCCGGGGAATAACGCGTTTTTCTCCCTGCACCAGATTTTCCGCGACGCCGATCAGTCGATCCGGAGCATTATGGAAATCCAGAGAGTGTGGGAGAATCCTTGGGATTCCAAAGCCAATTACGTCTACGAATACAAGCCGGTGGGCGGCTCGACCCTTTACGGCGTTTACAACGACGCGGGAGAAATCACACTCAGGACGACGAAACCGGCCGCCTATACCGTGTGCGCTTTTAATACCGACTGGATCACCGATCCCGACGAAGTCATCAGCTCCGCCGTTTACTATTTTGAAATCCCCTGTAACAAGGGCGAATACGCACTGGGGAGCGTGTCCGGGAAGACCGGTGCCTATCTGCTGTATCTGGACGTTGCCACGCGCGGCGGTTACTCCGGCGTCGGTGTTGTCACGGATGGCGAAACGGGCGGCGAAACGGGCGGCGAAACGGGCGGAGATGTCGGACCCGAAAGCGGATTCGGGACGGAAGACCGTCCGACGGCGGTCGTCAGCGACGGGCCGTTGTTCCGCTGGATCGATTTCCGCATCGTGCCGGATGCTTTGACGGCTCCCGGCAACTCCATTTTCAATCTGACCTACACGCCTCCGACGAACGCGACCCCGGAGACGTTCAAGATCGAAGTGGAGTATTACGAAGACAATTCCATATACACGAGCTATTACGAGAATCAGTACGGGCACACAAGAGAGTACACCAAAACCTTGGTGAACCCGGAAACCGCCATTTCCTATGAAAAGAAATATCGGTACGAGATATTTACCGAACGCGAAGATTACAAGTCCATCAAGAACTGGTGCGAGGGAATCTACCGCATCAATATCACCAATACGACCGGTCAGGACTTTTCTTTCGGCGTTTTACTCTGTGATAACGACAATGATCCCAACAACCTGTTCCCGTATGCGTATGAGATCAGTGTCAACGGAACGGTCGTTCCCAACATTGATATCCGCGCCGATTACTACGGTACACTGAGCCGGTGGAGCCGATCCTATGACGTTAAGGCGAACGGTACCGTGGTCGCAAAATAACCCATATATTGAATCCGGATTCGACGTCTTTCGTCGGACGGAAAGAGAGGACATCTTATGAGCGAAAAAAAGAAAAAAACATGGAAAATCGTAGGCAACGTTATCCTGTGGGCTTTTTTGGTTCTCGCGCTGATCATGACCATTTGGGCCTTCTCTATCCAAGCCAGCAGTAACGGTATGCCGTCTGTGGGCGGAAAATGCTTCTTGACGGTGAAAAGCCCTTCGATGAAGGGAAAAGACGGTTTCGATAAAGGCGATCTGATCATCAGCCGTATCGTCGATGAAGAGGAAAAACAACATTTACAGGTCGGTGACGTCATCACGTTTTATACCGATCTGACTCCCAACGACGGTGTGGATAACAAGGAACTCAACTCCCACCGTATCGTTGAGGTCGCTGCGGATGAGTATGGCGACGCGGTCTATTATACGATGGGCGATGCCAACGGCATCCGGGACGATAAACCGGTTCATTGGCTCGACATCGAGGCCGTCTGGACCGGCAGAAAAATCGTGGGCGTCGGTTCTCTGATCTCATTTTTGCAGAGCAAAGCCGGATTCTTCTTCTGCATCGTTCTCCCGCTTCTTTGCTTCTTTATCTATGAGATCGTGGTTCTGATCATGACGATCAACAAAGCAAGGAACAAAGGAAAACGTGAGATTTCCAAGGAAGAAGAGGAACTCATCAAGCAACGCGCGATCGAAGAGTATATCCGCAGACAAGCGGAAATCGAACGCAGAGCGAATGACGGAAATTCCAAGACTTAACACGCATACAGCAAGTGCACGGAGGAACAAATGGACGGCTTTTTCACTTGGTTTTTTGCCTTGATTACGACGATGTTCGGCGGCGTATGGAACAGCATCGTCAGCTTTTTCAGGGGCATCTTTCTCATATTCGATTTTAAAACGTACATCGGCCTGTTCGCGATGCATCGGCATTCTTTCGGCGTGATCGGGTGGATTCTGGCGGTTTTATGCTTTATCTTGGTATATGCGTTCTGGTTCGGGGTGGTCTTCCTGATCGTCATGCTGGTGCGCAAGTACGTCCGGTTCCGTCAATCCATTGTCGGAAACGAAGATATGCTGGAAGAGATTGCAGAACTCCATCGCGACGTTGTCCGGCTGACGCGGGAAAAAGAGAAAATTCTGAAAATGAAAGCCATCGGCTCGCCCGATGCCTTTGAGGGGTATGCCATGCCGG
The DNA here is from genome assembly GCA_018064545.1 of Candidatus Apopatosoma intestinale. GTDB lineage: Bacteria > Bacillota > Clostridia > Oscillospirales > CAG-272 > Apopatosoma > Apopatosoma intestinale. Next base: position 8,512 of record JAGHUY010000242.1, read on the forward strand.
CTTTGCCCGGTGAGGCCACCGAGGTCGGCGGTCTGATGCCGCCCCCGTCATCTGCGCCTGCCGAACCCCGGAAAAACTCTGAGTCGGCCGCACTTTCCGACACCGCGGACAAACGGTTTTACCGCTTGGCGGCCGTTGATGAAAAGTACGAAACGTTTGTCGAGCCGATCTACGACTCGAATCTCTCCCTGTCCGACCTTTGCGACGACATCCGGAATTATGCCTGCTCCAAGGCTCGCCTGTTCTATGAGGTCAAGACGATCCGGCTGATGATCGCCGGCCTTGCCTCAACCAAACTGATCCTGCTCCAAGGTATTTCCGGTACCGGTAAAACGTCTCTCCCGTATATTATGGGTAAGTATTTCCGGAACGACGCGACCATCGCTTCCGTTCAGCCGTCATGGCGCGACCGGTCGGAGTTGTTCGGCTTCTATAACGAATTTACCAAGAAATTCAACGAAACCGAAGTTCTGCGCCGTATTTATGAGTCCGGATATAACGACGACATCAACGTCATCATCCTCGATGAAATGAATATTGCCCGTGTGGAATACTACTTCGCCGAGATGCTTTCCATTCTGGAAATGCCGGACCCCGAAGAATGGAAGATTCAACTGGTTTCCGCTGTCTGGGACAGCGATCCCGCCCGTCTGACCGACGGCAAACTCCAAATTCCGCAGAACGTATGGTATATCGGAACCGCCAACAACGACGACTCGACGTTTGCCATCTCCGATAAGGTCTACGACCGTGCGCTGGTCATCAATCTGGACAGCAAGGGCGTTCCGTTTGAGGCTCCGGAGACGGAGGCGAAATCCATCCGGTATTCCCATGTCGAATCGCTGTACCGACAGGCGCAGGAAGACTATCCCGTGACACAGGAAACTTTAGATAAGATCGAAAAACTCAACAACTACATTATTGATAAATTCCGTGTTGCTTTCGGTAACCGTATTCTGAAACAGTTGACCGTTTTTGTCCCCGTTTACGTTGCTTGCGGAGGGGATGAAATCGAGGCCATCGACTATATTTTCGCAACGAAAGTGTTCCGTAAATTCGAGGCGTTGAACCTCTCTCTGATCCGCGACGAGATCAAGGGGCTGATCGCCCAACTGGATGCGCTTTTCGGCCGCGATACCATGACGGAATCCATTGCGTTTCTCCGTCGTTTGCAGAAATCGTATTAAACGTCAATCCGGATACAGGAGGATGATTCATGAACGGTGCTTCGGATTCAAAAGAGAATATTGCCGGCGCAGAACGGCCTTTGGCACAGGCGGATTCTCCCCTTATCCGTGTGAAAGACCTGTTTGAGAACGGCAAAAGCACAGTAGAACTGAAAAAGCGGTATATGCTGAAAGCGATCGACGAGGTGTGGGTTCGCGCCATCGAAGACACGATCCCGTCGCTTGACGTCATCATCCGCCACCCGGGCGTCTTCTTGCAGGAACGGGAAGATATTCTTCCCATCGAGCAGACGCGCCGTGTGACGGGACGCTCCATTCAGCATCTCTCTCAGCATACCGATTTCATTAAGGAAATCCGGGATGACGGTACGGTGATGCCGACCAAACTCCTGAACGTTTTTCAGGATGAGACGATGCTCACGTATGAAAACCGCTTTATCAACACGTTGCTGGCCAATCTGTATGGATTTGTCAGCCGCCGCTACGATATGGCCGCGGAATGCGGAGAAGATGAAAAAATGACCCGCCTGACGCTCGATCAGACGTTTGGCGACGACGAGACCCACGGCACCATGACGCTGACCATCGAGTATTCCGAAAAGCCGCGGCCTCACGAGGTCATCAAAAACTATATCTATTCCGACGATCTGTGGAAGCGGGTGGAACGGATCTATAAGATCGTGACCACCTACATGGATTCGGATTTTTCCCGTCAACTGGGAAAAAATTACGTTCATCCGCCCATTATCCGGACGAACAAACTGCTGAAAAACGTTGATTTCCGTCAGTGTCTTTCTCTCTGGGAGTTCTTGGAACAATATGAGAATACCGGCTACGAAACGCTGATACAGGAAAACCTCGAAACGGTGGGGGAGGATTGCCTGGATGAACTGTATCGCTCCCTTGCCGACCAATATCTGATCTTCCAAAAGCATATCCGCAACGAGTTTGTGCCGGAAATGACGCTCGACTCCCATCTGACCGACGAGATCATCCATCCGGAGATCAAAAGCGAACTCGACCCTCTGCAAATCCGGGAACTGGATTATCGCGACGTCGTTCCGGCCGGAGCACCGGAACCGGTCACCGAGACCGGCGAGGAACCCGCGATCGAAGAGGCCATCCGCGTGGCCTTGGCCGCCGACAGCATCTTTACTGCCGAGGAGGCGGACGGCGAGGAAGAATCGGTCTTTGAAAAGAAAAAGATTGCCTATCGCTATCGGTACTCGTATCTTTCCCGCCTGATCCGTGCGCAGAATCCCACGCAGGATTATTACACGGAGATCAAAAACGAACTGCTCGCCTATTCGGACGTGAGCTCGCGGATCAGCTGGAACCACGAACTGTTCGCCATCAAACGCCGGAAACTTGCCCGCATCAACGTCAAGGGGAAAACGATCTTCCTGTATTTGCCCCTGAATCCGCAGGATTTTCCGGTTTCCAAATATCACCACAAAGACGTCTCCGACGTAAAGAAGCATGAGGATTTACCTTTTCTTCTCCGCGTGAGAAGCGACCGCGGCGTCAAATATGCCAAAGAATTGATCGCACTCGTCATGCAGAGCCGCGATATTCTCCGTTTGGAGACTCCGACCTATACGGATTACCATATGGCCTATGCCACCAACGAGGAACTGGCCGCAAGAACACCGCCGCTGGTGAAGATTTTGCCCGGCAGCGAAGACCTCCGCGAAAACGAGATTCCCGTTCCGGAAATCCCCGCGGCACCGGCTATCCCGGCGATCCCGTATCGGTATCGCTATTCTTTCTCTGCCAATCTGATCCGGGCGCAAAGCCCGCTTCAAGACTATTATGAAACTCTCAAAAATGAGCTTCTCTCCTACGAAAAAGTCAGATCGACCATGTCGTGGAATCACGAATCGTTCCGTCACGGCCGAGGGACGCTCGTGCGGTTGAAAGGACGCGGGAAAACTCTTCAAGTCCTGCTGAAACTCGACCCGGCGACCGTTCCGGAAAAGTATCACGTCAAATCCGGAAAAGGCGATTTTTCAAGCGTTCTCCGCGTCCGGAGCGCACGCGGCGTCGGCTATGCCAAAGCCTTGATCGCACGTGTGATGACGGAGGCCGGCATCGCACAAAACGAGGTTCCCAAGCAGTCGTACCGGATGCCTTTCATGACCAACGAGGAAATGCTTGCTTTGCCGACCCCGCTTGTGAAAAATGTGAAAGCACCCGCTAAAAAGTAAAACCGTGAGTATTCACGGGCAATTTAACAAAGCATAACGGGAAATCGACCCGCTGAAACCGGCACGGATGATTCCCGCCAGACTAATTGAGAGACAAAATCATGCTGAAAAACAAATTCACCTCTTTTTTCCCCGATAAACCGAAAGCCGCTCTTCTCAAAGCCAAAGAGATTTTTGAACGGTATCAGAAGTCGGTTGCCAAAAAGATTGTCAATATCGTTCTGACCGCCACTGCGGTGTTTCTTGCCGTGACGCTCGTTTTCGTCCTGTATGCGAAGATAACCAATAAGTCGATCTTGTCCCGCCGCATTCTTTGGGTTATGACTTCCAGTATGGAAACGACCATTCCGGCTCGCAGTTACATTTTGGCACGGGACATTGACCCCGCAGACGTCCGGGTGGGCGACGTGATCGCCTTTTATTCTTCTGACCCGACACTGGCCGGCCAGTTGAACACCCACCGCGTCGTGGAGATCATCGGGGATCATGAGGCATTTCGCACCAAAGGGGATGCGAACCCTTTGGAGGATAAATATTCGGTCAAACCGGAGGACGTGCTGGCGCGTTATGAGCGCAATATGCCGTTTTTGTCCATATTGGGACGGGTCTATTCCAGTCTTCTCGGCTTTATTCTGATCCTGCTGTTTGTGATGTCCCGGACGGTGGTCTGGTGCATTCAGACTCTGAAAAAAGCAGAGTCGGAAGAACGGGATGATGAGATCGAGCGGAGAATCGCCGAAGAGATTAAAAAACTCGAATCGGGGGACATTCAGGCGCTTATTTCCACGGGGGAATACGCGCTGGTCCGTGTTTCTTCTCAGAAGCAAGATGACGAATCCGAGCCGGAGGCTGAGACGCCCATTCCGGCAGAAGAACCCGCGGCGGAAGAGCCGCTTCCCATGGAAGAACCCGTGGAAGAAGAACCGGTTCCGGCGGAAGAACCCGTGACGGAAGAGCCGCTTCCCATGGAAGAGCCCGTGGAAGAAGAACCGGTTCCGGTGAAAGAACCCGCGACAGAAGAACTGCTTCCTGTGGAAGAACCTGCGGAAGAAGAGCCGCTTCCTGTCGAAG
>JAGHUY010000339.1 GCA_018064545.1 Candidatus Apopatosoma intestinale
AACCACCATCTGATGGCATTCCAGTTTCGGGACGGTGTAAGTCAGCAGGCCGTCGGTATAATCAAAATCAATGTCCTGCATCTGCGGTGCAAGATAGACGCGCTTCGGCGTGACGTCGATTTTCAGAGACACTTCGGTCTGATAGATCGGCAGGATGTCCTCGATCACCTCAACGTTTCTGCCGCGCTTGACGGGGCTGGCATAGAGCAGATGGTTGATGAGCCGACGTTCTTCGGTCTGATCCATCAGCGTCACAACGCCCTGTGCGGGCAGGCTCGTCGTCAGCGTCTTGTCCTCCGCGAGAAGCAGGTCGATGACGTGCTGAACCACCCGTTTGTCGATCAGCGGGCCGTCCTCGGCATACTCCGAGAAGAGACGGTAAGCGATATACGCGCCATCCTCGCCGACCGTGATGGCCGGATAGGATTTCGTAGGGTCGTTCGGCGTATGCTTGTGCGACGAGAAATGGAAGGTGGTGCGGTTGAAATACGGATTCTGACGTTCGCCGATGACTTCGCCCGTCGCTTCGATCTCCTCGCACGACTGTTTGATGACGTAAGGCGCGTCAAACAGATCGTCCATTTCAAACATCGGATGCAGATAACTCGGCTGGTAGCCGCAAGTTCCCACGTATTTCGCGCCAAGATCAAAAGCAAAGCGATTTTCTCCGGCGATCAGCCCACTCGTGCCGGTGGCAAGGATTTTGCCGCCGTTATCGACAAACGCACGCAGACGGTCGGCCAAAGCACGGTCGATCACGCTGTCATCCGTCATGATGATCAATTTATATTTGGAGAAATCCGCCTCGGTATCGACCATATCGAAGAGATATTTGCCTTCGAGAAGAATGCGGGATGCGCCGGTACTGCCTTTCCACGCGTTTTTGCCGAGCGGTTCTTTGCCGGGATTCATATAGGAGAACAAAGCCTCTTGGGAAAGAAGCGCAATGTCGGCAACGCTCTCCACATGGTCGATCCACGGCTCCTTTTCTTCAATCTCTTTATACGCCTCGCCGATCAGTTTATACGTCGCCATCTCCATTTTTCCGTTCGGATGGAGTTGGTCGCCGATCGAGCATTTGGCTCCGTTGGCAGCGGAAAGCGCGACCTCATAGCGAAGAGCGTTCGGATGCTTAAAGCCGCCAAATTCGCCCCACGACAGATGGAATTTGCCCGTCATACCGAGAAATTCCATACCGAGCGTGCGGGCGTACGCCGCTGAAAGCGGGAAATGATCGTATCCCCAACCGCCCGTCGGCAGACTTTCGAGTTCCAAATGCGTGTTCGTATGGGCAAAATCGCGCCGTCCCGCCTGCAAGTGTCCGGCGTTATGGAAAACCGGATGGCCGGGCTTGACGCTGTCCACGGTCTCACGGACACGGCGGGCGTAGTTCAGATACGTCTCCACGCCGAGTTTATAGGCATTTTCGGGATCATAGGGATCCCAGCCGCGCTCGCGCATCTTCTTCACGCAATGTTGGCAATAGCATGGGAACGCCCCGACGATGTCGAGGAAAATCCCGTCGCCATCGTAGTTTTCCAGTACCTCTTTGATCTGATCGAGCAGATAATCGAGATACGGGCTATTCATGCAGAATCGATGATAGCCCGGCGTATGGAAATCGTGAACCCACTCGGTGGACTCATCCGGATTGCGGAAAAGCCAATCGGGATGCTCTCTCGCCATTTTTTCATCCAGTCCCGCGGAGATATAGATCGGGGTCTTGACGCCGATCTCATGCGCAGCCTCGATCTGGGCGCCGAGCAAGTCGAAGTCCAGATGAGGATGCGTGGTATTGGCTTTTGACGGATGATAGGCATAGCCGTGATGGCATTTGGAAAACAGCGTGATCGAACCCACGTGACCGGCTTTCAGAGCGGCCTGAAACTGCTCGCGCGAAAACTGACTGCCGATCCCCTCGATCTCTCCGCTGGTATGAAAATCCAGGTGTACCTGTCTGAAATTCATATTGTCCTCCTATCCGATCAGTCTCTTGCGATCTGTTCCATGGTGAACGCTTCGAGAATATCGCCCTCTTTGATATCGTTGAATTTTTCGAGCCCGATACCGCATTCATAGCCGGATGCGACTTCTCTCACGTCGTCCTTGAAGCGGCGGAGAGAGTCGATCTTATCTTCAAAGATCACCACGCCGTCACGCACAACGCGGATCGAGGCCGAACGGGTGATCTTGCCGTCCTGAACGTAGGAACCGGCGATCGTACCGACGGAGGAAATGTGAATGGTCTGACGAACTTCGGCATGGCCGAGGATCACCTCACGGTAAACCGGTTTCAACATACCCTTGATGGCCGATTCGATCTCCTCGATGCACTCGTAAATGATGCTGTAGGTGCGGATATCGACCTTTTGCGCCTCGGCATCGTCCATCGCCTGTTTATCCGGGCGGACGTTGAAGCCGATGATGATGGCGTTGGACGCGGTCGCGAGCATCACGTCGCCCTCGGTGATTCCGCCGACGGCAGAGTGGATGACTTTGACGCGGACTTCATCGTTGGAGAGTTTTTCCAGCGAAGCGGTGACCGCTTCGGCAGAGCCCTTGACGTCCGCTTTCACGATGATATTCAAATCCTTGACGCCCTCTTTGATCTGGTCGAACAGTGCGTCCAGATTGACGCGGGCGTGAGCCTTAAATTCTTCTTCTTTCTCCTTATCGCGGCGCTGTTCGGCAAGGGTTCTCGCCATACGCTCGTCTTCCACGGCGTTGAATTCGTCACCCGCCATCGGGACTTGGTCAAGGCCGACGATCTCGACCGGGACGGACGGTCCCGCCGTCTTGATGGCCTTACCGCGGTCATCCGTCATCAACCGGACACGGCCGACAGCCGTACCGGCGATCACGGTGTCACCCGCGTGGAGCGTACCGTTCTGTACCAGTACCGTCGCCACGGGGCCTCTGCCCTTTTCCAGTTTGGCTTCGATGACGATACCCTTGGCACGGCGGTTCGGGTTGGCTTTCATTTCTTTCATATCCGCGACGAGAAGTACCATTTCCAGCAGTTCCGGAATGCCCTTGCCGGTGAGCGCGGAGACCGGAACGCAGATGGTATCGCCGCCCCATTCTTCGGGAACGAGATCATACTGTGTGAGTCCCTGCTTGACAAGATCGGGGTTGGCCGTGGGTTTATCCATCTTATTGATCGCGACGATGATGGAAATGCCGGCGGCCTTGGCGTGATTGATGGCCTCGACCGTCTGCGGCATGATACCGTCATCGGCAGCGACGACCAGAATCGCAATATCCGTGGATTTCGCGCCGCGGGCACGCATCGCCGTGAAAGCGGCGTGTCCCGGCGTATCAAGGAACGTAATATCTTTTCCGTTGCATTTGACGCGGTAGGCACCGATGGCCTGCGTGATACCGCCGGCCTCACCCTCTGTCACACGGGTGTGACGGATCGCATCGAGAAGCGACGTCTTACCGTGGTCAACATGTCCCATGACGCAGACGACAGGATCACGGGGGACAAGGGCTTCCGGAGAATCCGTTCCCTCGTCGAACAGTTTTTCCTCAATGGTCACGACGACTTCACGCGTGACCTCGGCACCGAGTTCGTCGGCGATCAGATAGGCCGTATCAAAATCGATGGTCTGATTGACGGAAGCCATGACGCCCATGAGCATCAGTCTCTTTACGACCTCGGATGCCGTCACTTTCAAACGGGAAGCGAGATCGGAAACGGTGATCTCATCCGGAATGCTGACTTTGAGCGGCTGTTTCTTGGCCTTTTCCATCTGCTCGCGTCTCATGCGATCCATGTTCTGACGGTCTTTATCCCGATCCTTATTGCGGGCGGCATAGGGGTTCTTCTGCTGTTGCTTTTTCAGTTTCTGACGGTCGGGAACGTTGGCACGGCGAGCCGATTCGGGCACGAAGTTTTCGAGACGCTCATCGTATTTGGACAGGTCGACCTGCGTCGTTCTCGTGTCCACGACTCTGGTATGACGGTCGGGAGCCGTGGATCCGCCGGACAAAGTATTCTGCATGATGATGGTATTGCCGCCTCTCGCCTCGGACTTCTTCGGTTCGGGCTTTTTCTGCTCCGGCTTCTTCTGTTCGAACGTCGGTTTGGCAAAACGCTCCGGCGCCTTGCTGGAATTACGCGGCTGTTGCTGTACCTGAACCACGACCTTTGGTGGCTGCGGCTTGGCGGCCGGTTTCGTTTCCGGCTTTTTCTCTGCCGGTTTTGCTTCCTGTTTTACTTCCGGCTTTGTTTCCAGCTTCTTTTCCTGTTTCGTCTCCGGCTTTGCTTCCGGCTTCTTTTCCTGTTTCGTCTCCGGCTTTGTCTCCGGTTTTTCCGTTGCGGAAACTGCCTCCGCGACCGGTTCCGCCTTCGGCGCTTCGGCCTTGACAGGCTCTTCCGCCTTCGGCTTTTCCAGTTCGATCACGGCCTTACCGGACAAATAGTCCCCCATATTGGTGATTTGATTCTTTTCTGTCAGTTTGTCTATCAGAATGGCAAATTCAAACGGCTCGATGACCGCCGTCGTCGTTTTTCCCGTGATGCCGCATTCCGTCAGGGCATCCACGAGTTCCTTGCCTTTCATTTCCAGGTCTTTTGCCAGCGCATTGACTTTCATTTTCTGTTGTGCTGCCATAGTTTCACCCGTCCTTTCGTTCGTTGAGATAGCGGAACGCGAGTTCCGCGAAATTTTGATCCGTAATGGCGATGCAGGCGGTTTCGCTCTTGCCTACCGAGGCGCCGAGTGCCGCAGTATCCGTTTCTAAGAAAACAAGAGGAATGCCGTAGTAGGAAAAGCAGTTTACCAGTCGCTTTTTCGTGTTCGGAGATGCCGTTTCGCTGGCAATCCCCAGTCTGGCCGTGCCCGCACGCACCGCGTCGCAGGCAAGTTCCGTGCCGATGGCCGCTTTTCCCGCTCGTTTCGCAAGACCGCACGCGCCGAGGAGTTTTCTCATATTCTCTTTCTTTTCCTCACTCATGGGCGTTCAGTTCTTCCTCCCACTGTTTCCATGCCTCTTCGGGAATCTTTGTTTCCAAAT
>JAGHUY010000269.1 GCA_018064545.1 Candidatus Apopatosoma intestinale
TTTTCAGTTTTCAGGTTAAGGTGCCGCAAGCGGCGGATTGACAAGTTTTCGGTTTTCAGTTTTCAGAAATCTCATTCCTGATTCCTAATCCCTCACTAACCCATAGAGTTCCGGATCAAGGTAGTCGGAAACGATGATGTGAGCGCCGAGTTCGCGGTGCAGGTCCCGGCGATAGGCGTCGTCCGCGGCAAGGCGGCTGATGCACAGTGCGCCCATCTCGGCACCGGCGGCGATCTCACTCCGGCCGTCGCCGACGACAAGCACCTCTTCCCCGCTCGCGCCGAGCGATTTAAGAAGCCGTTTCATGATGACGTCTTTCGGCAGTTTTTCCGTCCACGTCGAGCCGATGATGTCCTCGACCGTCTGTCCCGCGCCGATGGCAAAGCCGAGGGCTTCGACCTCCTCGTGCATCCCCATGCCCTTTTGCACGACGGCACCGGTGACAAAATAGTTCTTGATGCCGTTTTTCCTCAGGAAATCGAGAAATTCGGGCGATCCCGGCACGGTAAAGCGCGACGGGTCTTTCTTTGCCAGTACCAGATTACGGTCACGGCAATAGCCGTTGAGTACCTTTTCGTAAAACCGGAACAGGCGCGGGGTATGCAATGCCAGAAACGCGGCAAGTTCCGGGGTATCGGGGGTGTCGAACACCTCTCTGCCCCGGCCGATCTCCGCGATCTTTCGCCGGTTGTCCTCCCGGTCACACGCAACGTCTACGTGCCCCGCGTCGATGGCGCGGCGGATCGCCCATTCCATCTGCGTCAGCGCGGACAGGCCTGCGCTCTCAATGCAGAAACGGTCGGTCTCCGGAAGCGGGCGTGTGCCGGTCACGGCGATGATCGCCCGCAAATTTTCGTCGTTATCGTAGCCCTCCGGCACACCGTTCTCCGACACGTAATGGAGTACGATGCTCATGACCGGCGGCCAGTCGCGGATCAGCGAATGCGTCCCGTCGATGTCATGAAACGCGTATTTGATTTCCCTCGTGCCGAAGTCGCGGACGGCGACGGGGCTTTCTTTGTAGATAAAACGCACCATTATTTTCTCGGTTCGGTGCAGAGCGCGATCAGATCATCGACGTTCGCGGTGGCGAGGCGCACCATGGCGTCGCTCGCGCTGTAATAGATGCGGACGGTCTTTTTGTCGTCTTCTAGCAACATTCCGCAGGGGAACAGGGCGTTGGCACGGTAGCCATCGACCGTCTCCATCGGGCCTTCCGGTACGATCAGCGGGCGTTTGGACATCCCGATCACCTTGGACGGATCGTCGCCATCAAGAAGCGCGATGCCGATAACGTAGCGTTTGCGCCAGTAGGCTTCCCAGCCGTTCTTGCCTCTCGTCGGGTCAACGTCCACGGAGTGGAAGCTCATCAGCCAGCCCGCGTCGGTCTTGATCGGCGGCGCGCCGGGGCCGCTCTTATCGTTGCAGAACGGCACGTCCTCGGTGCCCATGACGAGTTTGGAATTGCCCCAGTACACGAGGTCGGGCGAATCGGAAATCCAAATATCGAAAAAGTTGCCGTCGCGGGAATACACGGGCATCGGGCGTTCGAGACGCACGTATTTGCCGTTCACCTTTTCGGGGAACAGCACCATATTGCGGTTTTCGGGGACGGAGATGGATTTCATCTCAAAATGCTTCAAGTCTTTCGTGGTGGCAATGCCGCCGCAGACACCGTGCGCGGTATCGACCGCGAAGCACATACAGTATTCCCCGTCGATGAACGACAGACGAGGATCGTAAATCCGGCGTATCTCGTCGGTGCGTAATTCATAGCAGGGTTCCGGCTCCACTTTGAAATGGATGCCGTCGTCCGAGAACGCAAGGCCGAGATTGGTGCGGCCGTCGAGTTTTTTCGCGTCGAAGTCGCCCACGTCATTGCGGAAGATCATGATATAGCGGCCGTCCTTTTTCAGCACGCCCGCATTGAACGTCAGGGCGCTCCGATACGGAACGTCGTTGTGCGTCAGAATGGGATCGGGATAGCGTGTGATGCAGGGGGCGGTCGTGAAAAGGGACTCGTCCACCGTCTTGGCGGGGCGTGCCATCGTGAACAGTCCGCTGTTTACCATACCGTTGGAAGCCATAAAAAGTTCTCCTTTCGGACAATAAGATTGTTAAAAATATGATAGCACACCCCCTTTCCGTTGTCAATAAAAAAGGGCTTTACAAACGAAAAAAAGCGGTGTATAATGGTCGGGTATTCTGTGGGAAGAAGGACTTTATCATGATCGAACGTATCATCGAGTGGGCGACAAATCTCTCCACCCGGGAAATCATAGCGCAGAGCGTCGGAATGCTCGGCATCATCGCCAATTTCATCATTTATCAGCAGAAAGAACGGAAGCGGATGCTCCGCTGGAAGCGGTTTGCCGATCTCGTCTGGGTTTTCGTCTATCTCGCGCTTGTGTGGGCGGGCAATCCCACCGCCATCGCCGGCTCCGCCACCTGCGTCGTCGGTATTTTCCGCGAGACGGTCTTTTTACACCGCGACAAGAAATGGGCGCAGAGCAAGTGGTGGCTGGTGCTTTTCATCGCGCTCATGATCGGTTCTTCGTTCGTGTCGCTGAAACTCACCCACGCTGTCATCAGCCCGAAAACGCTCTATTATTTCCTGCCGGGGCTGGCTTCCACGATGGCCGTGGTCAGTTTCTGGATCGGCAAACCGAGAGTCACCAGACTTCTCGTCTTCCCGATCTCCGGTGCTATGATCACCTACGATTTCATCATCTTCTCCGTCGCGGGGTTTGCCAACGAGCTGTTTACGTTTGTGTCGGCGATCGTCGGAATCATCCGGCACGATATGAAAAAGTCGGCCGGCTAAAAAAGTGCAGACCGAAAAACGGAAAAAAGAGGATAGGGGATTGCTTTGGCAATCCCCTATTTTCACAGGTAGGAACCCCTACGGGGTTCGTTTTTATCCAATTCCGTTTTTCTCTCGTCGCTTTTGCCCACTCGCAGTACCCACGTACAGCTTCGGGGCAAAATCGGCGATTCTGCGCATTTTTATCTCGGCCGAGGGAACTCTCTGCACGACGAAATGATACACTGGGAACAGAGCCCGCGCCCTACGGCCTCACCCCTCACTTTTTATAGGCAATTTCGCCCGTCCCCTCGTTCTGTGCGGCAAAGGCATCGCAAACGGCCCCTATCTGTTCGTTCGATCCGGTGACCATGAGGATGACGTCGCCGCAGACGACGCCGCCCGCGTTCTGCGCGCCGGTGCAGATCCACTTATACAGGTCGTTGCCGTCCAGCATCCGACGGAGCAGGTCTTCCCCGCTCACCCCGTCCGCCGCGCGGACGATAGCACACTCATAGGTGGATGGCTGGATCTCCGCACAGGAGACGTAGGCCTCTTTTACGTCTTTCCGTGCTTCCTCCGCCGACAGGCCGAGATAATACGTCGCGTGATATTCGCTCGCCGCGATGTCCAACTTCATCGGGTCGGGAAGCGTTTTCACGTATTTCATATCGTCTCCGAGCGTCTGATACGCCGCCGTGATCTTGTCAGGCAATTTTTCCTCCGTCTTTCCCGGCGTCTTTCCCGGCTCTTTTCCGCAAGCGCAAAGCCCTAAAAGCATAGCCGCTAAAAGCAAAATAGATACGATTCGTTTCATGGATAAATCTCCTTTTTTCTTTTAGTATATCACGTTTATAGAAAATATGACGGATTTTGCGGAAAAATATGACGGCAAATCACATGAGCGCGATTCGGGAGGACAATCCCTCAGTCAGCTTCGCTGACAGGTCTCGCCTGCGGGCTCGGTCACGCCTCGGCTCTGACAGAGCGAACCCCCAAAACTCGACAAGCTCGTTTCGGGGAACCCCTCCCGCACATTTGGTGCTGTCATTCACTCCCTCGTCGCCGCTTCGCTACCCTTTACACAAGGGAGCCTTTGTAAAACTCCAACGGATTTTCTTTGCCAAGTACTTTGTCAGCAAACTGTAAAAAAACGCCGCAAAACTGCGGCGTTTTTTATTCAATACTAGTCGGAGACAACGCTGACGAACTTCTTGCCTTCAGCCTTGCGCTCGAACTTGACCTTACCGTCCACCAGTGCGAACAGCGTATCGTCGCTTCCGATGCCTACGCCCGTGCCCGGATGAACGTTGGTGCCTCTCTGACGGACGATGATGTTGCCGGCCAGAACTGCCTGACCGTCGCTCTTCTTCACGCCGAGACGCTGAGCATTGGAATCACGGCCGTTCTTGGTCGAACCAACGCCCTTTTTATGTGCAAAATATTGCAGACTAAGTTTGATCATCTCTTTACCCTCCGTTTTCAAATTTCGCTTGGAACAGAATCAACGTCACAGTCGATGCAATCGACGTCAAGGTATTCGTAATACTCTTCAAGCATATCGTTCAGTTGCAGATAGTAACTGTAAAGCAGACCGCTGATCGCGTACTGCCGCGGACTGTTGTCCTCATATTCCGGCAAGGCCGAACGGACGACCACCTGCAAATCTGCCGTCTCATCGCTCATCTTGAAATCGACGTCCGATCCCCACACCGTCTCCACGGTGTTGATGATGAGCATGGTCATCGCGGAAAGCGCGGCGCAGACGATGTCCCGTCCCGCTTCGTCAAACCCGGCGTGTCCCGTCTCCCGGAACCCGTAATAGGTCTCCCCGCTCTTGAAAAATACGACTTTTACCATACGACGAGTTAACCGACGGTGATCTTCTGGATCTCAACCTTGGTGTAAGGCTGTCTGTGACCGATCTTCTTTTTCTCGTTCTTCTTGGACTTGTACTTCAAAATGTAGATCTTCTTGTTCTTGCCGTTTTTCAGAACTTTGGCCGTGACAGCAGCACCGGCTACGGTGGGCTTGCCTGCGACGAACGTATCACCGGAAACGGCGCACACTTCGTCAAACGTTACGGTTTTGCCTTCCTCGGCGTCGAGCTTCTCAACGAAGATCACGTCGCCTTCGGAAACTTTGTACTGCTTTCCGCCTGTTTTAATAATCGCAAACACGAAAAGCACCTCTCTTTCTTTTATGACTCGCTGATGGGGCAACGCAAAGCGTTTTGGGGAGCCCGAAAAATCATGCGGCAGTATATTCTATCACGGGAAAACCCATTTGTCAAGGTTTTTCCCTTATTTTATCAAAAATCTTCCTCTTTCGGCAACTGCCGGATCGTTTTTTCCAGCACACCGGCGACTGCCCAGAAGACCGGGGTCACGAACGCGATGGAAAAGCTGAAAAACGAGTGGGCCAGATACCCGACGCAGGCACCGATCAGCGGAATGACGGCCGGGCAACGGGAGGACGCGCGATAAGCGCGGATGGCGAGCACGACGAGGAACGCAAGGTACAGGGCGAGGCCGACGAGACCCGTATGGACGCCGATCTGCAAAAAGTCGTTATGCGCGAGGTCGAACATTTCACCGTCCTTGGTAAAGCGGGGATTATATTCATAAGTAAACGTCCCGGGGCCTTTGCCGAAGACCGGCGATTCCCCGATCAGAGTAAAGCAGGCTTTCCACGCGACACCGCGCCCGCTCCCTGCCCGATCGGACAGGCGAAAATGCAGAACCTCGTGCGCCTCGGTGAGCAGGCGGTTATCCCCGGAATAGAAGAACAGGAACAGAAGCCCCGCGACGATCAGCACCGCCAGCGCGATCAGAACGATCTTTCTCATCTTCGCCGGGCTCCAAGCGGGGAAACGGACGAAGCGTTCGAGAACGTAGGCAAGCACGCCGAGAACGGCGGCTGCCCCGATGGCAAGGATGAACTTTTTGCCGAGAGTCAGACTGACGCCGTCCTTACTCGGCGTGATGCCGAACGAGAGGGCAAGCGTTCCGCAGAAAATGCCGAGGCCGCATAGCGTGCGGATTATGCGTTCTTTGCGATCGAGCAGAAGCGGCATCAGAGCCGCAGCCGCCGCCACAATACCTACTTTTCCGCTGTCTACGTCCGCGTAGACCAGCGTCATCAGCATAAGAGACCCGCTGACCAGACAGGTGATGCGCCATTTTTTCTCCTTGGCCAGCACGAATCCGGCAAACAAAAGCGGAATGACCGTCGCGGCGTAACCGCCCACGCAGTCGATGTTTCCGAGCGTGGAAAGGAAGTGGGAATCCCAAAAATCAGCCCCCTTCGGATAAAAGAGGTTGATGCCGAACACCTGCATGAGTGCCATAACGGAAAAGGCGATGACCGCTAAGGAAAGGCCGCGCAGGTAGCTCTTTGAATACTCACCGAAGAACGACACCAAAAGGAAAGCGATGCCGTAGAGGAAGACGTGATACAGTCCCTCCGTCCGGATGCCGGTCATGGATTCATACCGGCGCACGCCGACCCACAGAACGTTGAACTCATAGCCGCCATCCGCCGTAAATGCGGCGACGATCTGCCAGAGCAGATAAGCCATGATGAGAAGCTGCGGCAGCGAGAAAAGAGGTTTGTCGCCGGGAAGTTTCGTCTCCCGGCGGCCCGCGATGATCCGCTCATCGCAGAAAGAAATGATCAGAAACAGGGCGCAGACCACTATCAGCGCGATGGTCACCAGCCGGAACGTCGTCGTTTTGACGTCGGTCAGATTGGCGTACCATACGTTCTCAAACATGAAGAAATGATAGGTGCCGTCCCCGTTCTGAATGCGGTTCGTCACATTCAGCATGAACAGCGGGAACAGAACGATCATGATGAACGCATAGACGCGCGCCGCCGTCTCCCACAGACGGAATTTCGGTTTTTTGAGCAGTAACTCCGGCGTCACTTCCATGCCGGTCGGCAACGAGTCCGCCGGCCATTTTTTGATATCCGGTTTATTGTTTGTCTTTTTCATAGCCATCTCCAATGAAAAATTGATACGGAACTAGTGTATCACAGTTTTTGGGTTTTGTCAATCGCTCTTCCGACGGAAATCTTCCCTTAGGAGCAAATAAACTCCTGTCTCTTTTCCGAAAACCGAAAACTGTAAACGGAAAACCGAAATCTCCTTGACACACTTCCCCGCTTGTGGTAATATGGAAACAATACGCGGGTATGGCGGAATGGTAGACGCGCCGGTCTTAGGAACCGGTGGGCAACCGTGCTGGTTCGAGTCCAGTTACCCGTACCATATTAGGACTCTAATATCAACAAAATATTGGAGTCCTTTTTTCTTGTCTTAATAACGGCTTCTGTAGTTTTTTGATAACAAAAAAGGACCTAACTTTTTATGGTTAGATCCTTTTGTATTACTCAGATTTTCTTTTCAGGTAATGTATCAATAGTGATCTACAATATCACTCCATCGTGGAATGTTCAATCTGATTCCATAGAATGTCTCGTAGCTCGAAATGAAATTTCTTTTCCACGTTGCAGCCGAATCATGAGTTTTCGGATTCTGATATACAGTTTCTTCTATGGCGGAGATGAAATCCTCAAGGCAAGTAAACATTGGAATGTTTCCGGGTCTATTGCTATACCAAACACCCGGTCTTATTTTATGAACAACGCCTTGCTTGACCTGTAAGTTAATTGCCCAACCATCCATGCGACGAGTAATCTGCCATACTTTTTTAATCCAAAGGTCTTTTATTGTGACCACGCCATTATCGCTCATATCATAACCAAAGATGAGGTAATCAACATCAAGCATATAAGGCTTATCAACAATTTCTTCTTCGTACATCCTAAAATCAGCAATGTCAAATCCCGGACTTGCTGAGCGATTAAAAGCTTTGACCTCAAGAAGATCCTTTGTTCTATCATCGGGATTTAGGAAGAAATCAGGAGGCATCTGAGTGTTTTCGCTCGGAGCATATTCAATTCCTCTTTTATCGAGCCAACCTTGAAGCCACTCTTGAATAATGTTGCCGACAACATCTTTCTGTTTGACAATAATATCAACATCTCCAAAGAAGAACTTTATCTGACCTTGAAGGGTCAATATTTGATCCTCGTTTACAAGTTTATCATATACTTGCTGAGCTGTGAGTCTCATCTTATTTCACTTCCTTCTCAAATACATCAAGTACTCTCCCGGAAACTGCTTTGATAACCGGGACCACAACGGTATTTCCCAAGAGGTCATACCCTTCATCGATTGACACATCGAATTTGTAATCATCGGGATAGCCAAACAACCGTAGCCCTTCCCTTAAAGTCAACTGGCGAATGCCGTTTCCATCGGGCACATATAGGTGAAGCATATCCATAGCGACAAGAGTGGGAGCAAGATCCTCAGGAGAAAGGACTTTTCCGACCTCAAAAGACATTTTTCCTGCAACGATATTATATCCAATCGGGAGATCCGAGTCCTGAACACGCTGGTTTCCAACTTTCCGCTTAGGATATTCCTTACGGACGTACTTCTTCTTGACAAGATCCTCAAGCATTTCCTCAAGATTGTCTGCATCGTAAAAGCTACGTATCATATCAATAGTCAAAGGCATACCATCCATCCAGTCGATGCCGTATTCCTCAGCCCACTTCTTCTTCCTTCTCTCAGTCATCATTACATTGAGGAGCTTTTTCTGCTCAGCACTGACGAAACCTTTAATCTCAATATCCCAACTGTGGATATTATTTTCTCCGCCACGCTTGTCCTTTATAGCTTTGCCATAAAGCTGTTCAACGGTATAATGGTTTAGAAGAAGGCGGGTAAACTTCGTATCAGAGACAGGAAGTCCTGAATCAAGTATATCAGTAAGCTTGCAATCTTTGTGTTCAAAACGTTCGAGATTTGGAGCTTCTTTTTTCGTACCAACAATATAGATTCTTTTTCTTTCTTGAGGAACACCGAATGCCTTTGCATTAAGAACCCTCCATGACACCTTGTAATTTAAGGCATCAAGGTGGGCTAATATTGTTGATAGGGTTCTGCCAATCTTATCGTGAGGATTCTCACGGTCGTGGTTTACAAGACCCTCAACATTTTCAAGGACAAAACCATATGGTTGCTTTTCTTTGAGAATTCGTTCAACATCAAAAAAGAGCGTACCTCTCGTATCTTGAAAACCCAACCGCTTTCCGGCAGAAGAAAACGCCTGACAAGGGAATCCGGCTAAAAGAAAATCGAAGTCAGGGATAGAGGTTTCATTAACTTGGGTAATATCTCCAGTAATTGTTTCATCAGGGTGATTTTGAGCAAGAACCTTTACTGCATGTGGCTTAATTTCAGAGGTAAACACACATTCGGTTTGATAACCTTTTTCTTCACAAGCCAATTCAAAGCCTTTTCGAATGCCGCCGATTCCGGCAAACAAATCAATGAACTTGATCAATTTCGGCACAGTATTTCCCTCCAGATTATTGATAGTATATTATAACATATTTTTCTACAGTTTTCAACTGATTTGAAGAAAATTCTTGCATATAAAGCGTTACGAAAATTAACGATTACCTTAATTTTGTTGCTATTACCCATTTATGCCAGAAAAAACCTCGTTCTTCGGAACGAGGTTTTTCAATGAAGTCGCCCCTTGCGTGGCTAATGAAGGAACGAAGACGCTTCGCTAATGAAGAAATGAAAATGGGAGAACGGGAGAAAACGAGCGACTTCGCTTCATTAGTGAGCGGAGCGAACGACTTCGTTTTGCTTCATCAGGCGAAGCCGTCTTCATTGATTTATGAACGGTTTTACGGTATAATTATTGTGTAAGTGGGGTGTGTATATATTCGTTCCTCACGGAACGGGTGATATATCTGCGGTATGATATACGCTTCGCGTATGAGGGAACGGATATTATCTTATATTTGAGCGAAACGAGAATATATCATGCGGCTGGGGCCGTATATCATATCGCGCTAGCGATATATCATTGACAACGGCACGGTGAAATCAAGTGTTTTTCATACTCTTATTCAATCTTTTTTGTTTGTTTCTTCTTTTTCCGGAAGATCGCGGCGAGGGCCGCGTAGGTGCCGAGGGTGAAGAAGAACGGGGCGGCGGCGTAGCGCGACTGGATCAGGACGTTGAACGTCGAGTGGATCATGCAGACGAGCGAGAACACGGCGAGCGAGCCGGTGACGAGCAATTTCCGCCGTTTCATGCAGACGGAGATTCCGTACACGAGGATCAGTGTACAGAAACTGTGCACCAGACTGGCGCCGAAGCCGCGCGACAGCGCAAACGACACGTCCTGCCACGTCGGGAACCACGACACGGACTGCGAAAACGCCCACGCGTTCTCAAAAAAAGCAAAGCCGAGGCCTGTCCAAACGGCATATTCCAAGACGCTTCGCCGGTCGGGTCTTGCCGCAAACAGGAAAAGGACGAGCGGAAACGCCTTGATAAACTCCTCGATGACCGGGGAGACGTGGATGGAAAGGTCGAACGGCGAGAGGCCGCCCAAGGAACAGAATACAGAATTGATCTGCCCGGACAGGTAGGCGGCAAAGAGGCCGAACGCCATAAAGATCAGACGCAGGCGCGTTTTTTCGTCCACCAGCACCGTCATCAAAAGGATCGGGGGCAGGATCAGCAGAAACAGGATAAAATTCATTGTAACCATGACTGTCTCCCCTTTCCGGCCAGCACGAGCATCGCGAAGAAGCAAGCGGAAACGACGAGCGCGGCGAGCGCGCCCGCCCATGCGCCGACAGTGGCAAACAACAGGACACGCACAATGTCCGCGACCTCGATGACGAGGGCGCAGAGGTTCGCTCGGCGCACCCAGCGCACGAAATGAAAGCCCATATCGGGAATGATGAAATGCTTGAAGTTATAATAGGAAGCGGCGACGGCGGGCAAAAAGCCGATCCCGGTCATGACGTTGCGAACGGCGGTCGTATGCCCGGCGTTGCCGACCGTATAGACGAGAAGCAGAGAGAGGACGGCAAGCGGCGCGGCAAGCGCGAAAACGCGGTATTTCCGGAACCGGGGACTGCGGTCGTCGATCAGCGAATCGTACTGCCCGTAATTGGCCGAAAACAGGAACAGATAGCATCCGAAAACGCCGAGAAGCGTGATGCCCATCCCCGGAAAATCCTCGCGATAGCAGAGTCGGTACAGCAAACGGAAGACCGACGTGCCGGCATAGCAGACGGTCGCCAGCGTAAGAATCCGGAAATAGAGCGGCGATTTTTTCAGAAAGAAAGACGCGACGCCGTAGATGACCGCCGCCGCGAGTATCAGATCGGACAAAACGATCACGATGCCCGAAAACAGATCGATCCCGTTCACAGCACTCTCCCCTTTCCGTTGCGGGACGGCCGACCGGAGCCGCGTCGCCCGTGTAATTTCGGTTATCATTGTAGCATTTTTCCGAAAAAAAGTCAAGCCGGACGGTCAAGTCCCGGGAAAGGCGGCCGAATCCGGGAAAAGACTTGATTATTCCGAAAAAAGCGATATAATGAAAACGGACACTCTATTTTTGTCAGGAGGTTATATCATGAAAAAGAGTTT
>JAGHUY010000193.1 GCA_018064545.1 Candidatus Apopatosoma intestinale
TGGTCGGCGTGGCGGGGATCGCGTTTTTTGCCCTGTTCGATGAACCGATCATTTCTTTGTTTTTGCAAGAAACGGAGTCGGAGGGCGATCTGGCGCTGACGCTGGCCGAGGGCAAACGGTATCTTACCGTGATGCTCGCGGGACTTCTTCCGTTCGCGTTCTCCAACGCCTACGCCTCGACGATGAGGGAGACCGGCAAAACGGTGGTGCCCATGGTGGCCAGCATCGTGGCGGTTCTTACGAACTTCTGCTTCAACTATATTCTGATTTTCGGGCACTTCGGTGCCCCGGCTCTCGGCGTGGTCGGCGCGGCGATCGCAACGGTGATCTCCCGCTTTGTGGAGTTGGCCGTTCTCGTGGTCTGGGGACATAGTCATACAAAGACCTATGTATTTTTGGCCGGCGCCTATCGCGGGCTGACCGTACCTGGACATCTGATGGGGCAGATCGCCTTGAAGGGCTTGCCTTTGATGTTCAACGAGTTCTTTTGGTCAACAGCTGTCACGCTCCGCAATCAATGCTATTCTACGCGCGGCCTGGAAGTGGTCGCCGCACAGAATGTCGCTTCCACGATCGTCAACGTGTTCAATGTGGTCTTCATTTCTCTCGGTTCTGCGGTGGCTATCATCATCGGCAATCTGCTCGGCGCCGGGAAACTCGAAGAGGCAAAGGATACCGATCGGAAATTGCTCGCTTTTTCCGTCCTGTCCACGCTCGGCATGGCCGTACTGCTCTGCGTTTCCTCCCCGTTCTTCCCACTACTCTATAAGACGTCGGACGCCGTGCGGGAACTGGCTACGTATATGATGATCGCATCGGCGGCTATCATGCCTTTCTGCGCCTTTGCCAACGCGGCGTATTTTACGATCCGTGCCGGCGGGAACGTCATCATCACGCTTCTTTTCGACAGCGTTTTCATGTGGGTCATCGTCATGCCGGCCGCGTTTCTTCTGTCCCGCTTTACCGGCATCGGAATCCGCCCCCTGTATCTGATCTGTCAGGCAACGGAGATCATCAAGGTCGTGTTCGGCGTCGCTCTGATCCGATCCGGGACCTGGCTGCGTAGCCTCGTCGGGGAAGAAAAGCCGCAGGAAATGTCATAATCTGCCGTCTTCTCAAAAAACATAGAAAAAAATAAAAAATTTTCAAAAAAGGCTTGACAAAGGTGCGAAGGAGTGCTATACTGGTCAAGCCGACTTCGCGAGAGGCGGCGAAAGTATGGTCT
>JAGHUY010000076.1 GCA_018064545.1 Candidatus Apopatosoma intestinale
CGGTTGTTTATCGGAAATATACCTATATTATGCTGAACAAACCGGACGGCGTCGTGAGCGCGACCGAAGACGGCAATACCCCAACCGTTCTTGACCTGCTCCCGGAAACTCTGCAAAAAATCGGGTTGTTCCCTTGCGGGCGATTGGACAAGAACACGCTCGGTCTTCTCCTGCTCACCAACAACGGGCCTCTCGCCCACGCCATGCTGTCCCCCGCGCATCACGTAAAAAAGACATACCGATTCCGGTGTGAAAAGCCTCTCTCGCCAACCGACGTCGACACGCTGACGCGCGGCGTCGATATCGGAGAAAAGTCCTCGACACGTCCCGCTGAGGTCCGGCTGATTACCCCGTCAGAGGGCGAGATCACGGTGACCGAGGGAAAATACCATCAGATCAAACGGATGTTCTCGGCGATCGGAAACGAGATCACCTATTTGGAGCGGATCACGTTTGCCGACATTCCGCTCGACCCGTCGCTTGACCGCGGCGAATGGCGGTTTCTGTCGCCGGAAGAAATTGCCGTGATCGAGTCAAAAGGTTAGCCTTTTTTCCATTCTTTCCGGCAACCGAAAACCAAAAACAGAAGCGTCACGGCGAGCAGCGCGTGATAGAACGTGTTGTAATCCATGGGGATTCCGAACAGCGAAAAATGCAGGGTGCGTTTGGCCTGTACCACACCGCCGGGAATCTGGATTGCCAAACCCGCCACGTGCCAAAGCAGATAATACCGCTTATCGCGTATCGCAGAAACGGTAAACAGTATAAGAGCATAAATAAGGCACGCTGCCGCGTAACCGGCGTAGGTGTAGATCGCGTAATCGCCGTGCTCAAAATTCTGAGAAATCGATATAAAGAAAAGCACTTCCAGTAAGAGGATCGCACCGATTACGATCCCGCCGCGAATC
The DNA here is from genome assembly GCA_018064545.1 of Candidatus Apopatosoma intestinale. Taxonomy (GTDB): domain Bacteria; phylum Bacillota; class Clostridia; order Oscillospirales; family CAG-272; genus Apopatosoma; species Apopatosoma intestinale. The sequence continues at coordinate 909 of JAGHUY010000076.1, forward strand.
CATTTTGCCGTTTTGGAAATCAGACCGAATTCTTCGGACGCACATTCGGCGAAAAGATAGACGGTAAGGCACATAAGCGGATACAAAAACACCCAGACCGCGTTGTCGGCTTTCTGCGGAAGATCGAGCGTATGAACCGTTCCCCCGATCAGATTCGAGGCCGTGAGGACGGCCATGAGAAACTGCCAAGTTTTCGTCTTTTCGCGGGGAAAGCGGAAAAGCCAAAGCCAGAAAGCCAGCGAGAAAACAGTATTCAATAAATCAGTAAGCCCGGTGATCAGTTCGGGCGGAAGCGAAAACGTCATAACAGCCCATCCTTTCTTTATTTCATACTATAACACTTTTTCGGTTTGATTGCAAGCCGTTTTCACAGGAGGTAAAAATGGATATACTCGCAAAACTGTCTTCCGAGCTCGGAATCCGTCCCGCTCAGACCGAGGCGGCCGTCAAGTTGATGGATGAGGGGAACACCGTCCCCTTTATCGCCCGTTACCGCAAAGAGGCGACGGGATCGCTCGACGACGAAAAACTCCGCACACTGTCAGACCGTCTCGCCTATCTGCGCGGACTGGAAAAGCGGAAAGACGAAGTACGGGCGGCTATCACCGAACAGGGCAAAATGACGCAGGAGATCGAAGATGCGCTCTCCGCCGCCGAGATCCTTGCCGAAGTCGAAGACATCTACCGCCCGTATAAGCAAAAGAAGAAAACGCGTGCCTCCGTGGCGCGCGAACGCGGATTGGAACCGCTCGCTGCCCTGCTTACTGAACAACGGGACGTCTATTCCCCCGCCCTCGATGAAGTCGCCGCATCGTTTATTTCCGAAGAGAAAGGCGTTGCCTCGGCCGAGGATGCGCTGGCGGGCGCCCGCGATATTCTCGCGGAGGACATTTCCGACAACGCAGAATTCCGCAAAGAGATTCGCGCCCTCACCGCCGCCAATGCGTTGCTTTCTTCCAAGCAAGCCAAAAACGAGGATTCGGTGTATTCTCAATATTATCAGTACAGCGAAAAAGTTTCCACGATCCCCTCTCACCGGGTGCTGGCCATCAACCGCGGAGAAAAGGAAGAGTTTCTGAAAGTCAATATCGAAATCGACAAAGACATTATTCTCAACTATTTGAGTTATCAGATCATCCGAAGTCCGAAAAGTCCGGCCGCAAAGCATCTTGTCGCCGCCATGGTGGACAGTTATGACCGTTTGATCGCCCCGTCCATCGAGCGGGAAATCCGTGCCGACCTGTTTGATGTCGCCAGTGAAGGCGCCATTAAACTGTTTGCTCAGAATCTGAAAAACTTGCTCATGCAGGCACCGATCAAGGGAAAAACCGTTCTCGGATTTGACCCCGGATACCGGACGGGTTGCAAACTGGCCGTCGTGGACAAGACGGGAAAAGTTCTCGATACCGCCGTCATCTATCCGACAAAGCCGCAGGAGCGCACAGAGGAATCCATACGGATCATCCGCCGTCTGGTGGAAACCTACCACGTTGACGTGATCTCCATCGGAAACGGCACCGCTT
>JAGHUY010000371.1 GCA_018064545.1 Candidatus Apopatosoma intestinale
ACGAAATCCGCAGGATTTCCTACCTTAAAAAGAAACCTTGGGCGATCGCCCAAGGTTAGCCTCTTTATCGCTTTTTCGGTCTGGACTTTTTTTACAGCCCCGTTGCCGACGGCTTTTTGATTGCTTTATTGGCTGATGCTCTGCTTTTCAAAGCGGAAGTGCTTCGGGATACCGTTCTCATAGACGGGGGAGACCTCGCCGAGGATCAGCGGCGCGAGATAGCGCAGACACGCTTCGGTGACGCCGTTTCCGTTCTCATTGATGTATTCCGACGGAACGGAGCGAACCTCGTTGGCGATGTCGCCGATGTCCGCGCAGTCGATGCGAACCGAATAGGTTTCGCCCTCTTCCCGGACGAAGACGACCATTTTTCCGGTCTCTCCGGCGGCGGCATAGTCCACGGCGGCTCTGCCGATGCGGACGGCTTCGTCCAGATCGGTCTTTGAGGCGATGTGGGCGGCGCAACGTTGCGGCAGGTTCAGTTCCACGGCGCGGACCTTGCAACCGATCCGCTCACGGATGGCGTTTTCCAGCACCTTGGCGGTTCCGGACAGATATTTGTGACCGAACGCGTCGGTCGCGCCGCTCTGTCCGCTTTCGCCGACGTAGGTGCCGTCCTTGAAACGGATGCCCTCGGAGACGGCGACCACGACGTTCGGATGCTTATGGAACGCTTTTTCAAGATCACGGAAAAAGTCGTCATAGTCAAAGACGGATTCGGGCAGATAGACCATATCCGGCGCGTCTTCGCCGGAAAGTGCCGGAAGAGCGGCGGCGGCGGTCAGCCAACCGGCTCCGCGCCCCATAATCTCAACGATCGTGACGGCTTTCACCGTATAGACGGCGGTGTCGAGCATGATCTCGCTCATCGTGGCGGCCACGAATTTGGCGGCCGAACCGAAGCCCGGCGTGTGATCGGTGCCGACCAAGTCGTTGTCGATCGTCTTGGGCACGCCGATGACGCGCATATCGTATCCGACCTCCTGCATAAAGGCGGACAGTTTGGCGACGGTATCCATGGAGTCGTTTCCGCCGATGTAGAAGAAATAGCGAATGTTAAAATCACGGAAAATGTCCAGCAGATTTTCATAGACCATCAGATTATCGCCGCTGGTGTCGGCCGGGAGTTTCCTGCGGCAGGAGCCGAGCGCGGCGGCCGGGGTGCTTTCGAGCAGGCGGAAATCGTCCTCGCCCCGTAATGTCCCGTTCAGCAGAAGCAGACGGCGTTCGAGCACGCCCTCAATGCCGTTGACCGCTCCGTAAATCTTGTCGATCCCGTTGCAGGCGAGACACCCGCGGATCACACCGGAAAGCGTCGCGTTGATGGCGGCGGTGGGGCCGCCGGACTGACCGATGATCGCATTGCCGTACAGTTGAGCCATAATATACCTCGCTTGTTTTTTACTGCCCCCCATTATACACCCGCGGCCGTTTTTTTGCAATACCTTTTCAAAAAAAGTACCCAAACGAAACCGTTTGGGTGGTTTTATTCATTTGTATAAAACGTGAAAAAGCCTTATTTGGCGC
>JAGHUY010000368.1 GCA_018064545.1 Candidatus Apopatosoma intestinale
GGCTTTTCCCGGGTGATGGCCAGCATCGGCCGCCGCGCCGTTCCGTCCCCTCTGAAAAAAGACGCGGACGGTGTCTGGCGCATGGACTTTGCCGATATGGAGGAAAAAATCAAGGAGAATCATCTCCATTTTGCCATCTTCTGTTCGCCGCACAACCCGACCGGGCGCGTCTGGGAACGGGGAGAGATCGAAGACTTTATGGCTCTCTGCCGGAAATACGATCTGATCGTCTTTTCGGACGGTATTTGGAACGACATTCTGCTCCATCATCACGAGTACGTCCCCACGCATTCCGTCAGCGACGATGCCCGGATGCGCACGATCTCCGTCTGTGCTCCCAGTAAGACGTTCAGCCTCGCGGGGCTGGTCGGCTCCTATCATTTCGTATGTAACGAAACGCTTGCCGATAAACTGAAAAAAGCGTCGGAATCTACTCACTACAACAATCGAAACGTGCTCAGCGACGCCGCCCTCGTCGGTGCGTATTCCCCCGAGGGAGCCGCGTGGGCAGACGAACTTTGCAAGGTGCTCTCGGCCAATGTCGATTACGCCTACCGCCATATCACCGAAAAGTATTCCGGCATTTCGCTCGCAAAGCCCCAGGGCACGTATATGCTCTATCCCGACCTGACCGAGTATCTGGAAAAGACGGGAAAAACGCTCACGGATGTTCTTATCGCCGGTTGGCGCGTCGGCGTTATCTGGCAGGACGGCACACCGTTTGGCATGGAGAATACCCTGCGCATCAATCTCGCTCTGCCGACCGAAAAGGTCAAGGAAGCGTTTGACAGACTCGATAAATTTGTATTCTGAAAGCAAAAGAGACACGGTTTTTTCCGTGCCTCTTCCCTTTTATTTTCCCGTTGAACCAAACCCGCCTGTTCCCCGCGCGGTATCGTCGAGTTCGTCACATTCCGTAAAATCCGCCGTGACGTACGGCGTAAACACGATCTGCGCGATCCGGTCGCCGGAGGAAACGGTGCGTTCCTCTTCGGAATGATTGTGCAGAGCCACGATGATCTCCCCGCGGTAATCGCTGTCGATCACGCCGACCTTGTTGGCTGGGGCGAGTCCGTTTTTACAGGCCAGTCCGCTACGCGCATAGATCAGACCGACAAGCCCCTCGGGAATGGCAAGCGCGATACCGGTATGGACAAAGACCGTCTCGTGGGGCTTTATGACAATATCTCCGTCCGGGATGGCGTACAGATCGGCACCGGCCGCCCATTTGCTTCCGTAAGTCGGGAGAATCGCCCGCTCACTTACTTTTTTGATTCGGATTTCGT
>JAGHUY010000229.1 GCA_018064545.1 Candidatus Apopatosoma intestinale
GGAGATCGGCAAAGCCGTCGCTCCCGTCGGTCAGCACGTCCATCCCGTCGGAGACCGGACGGATTTCACAGTCGCCGAGGATCAACGTCTCGCACGACAAGCGGATGCCCCGTGCGCGTTCTTCCCCCGGAATATGTCTTTTTTCCGTTTCGGAAAGGTCGGAAAGCGCGCCGGCCGCCTGCACAAGACACTTTCCGCAGACACCGCGCCCCCCGCAGGGAGAATAGGCGTAAAGCCGTGCGACCGCAGAGCGGAAAGAACGTTTTCGCCTTGTTGTACCGTTATTTTTTCTATTTTATCCTTTTGTATAAATGTGAGAAGCGGCATTCCGGCTCCCCCTTTATTTTTTCTTCTGAACCAAGTATTCCATGGCTTCGGCATAGCCGTCAAAGCCCTTTCCCATGATCGTCTTCACGCAAACCGATTTTAAGAAAGAGCGGCGACGAAAACGCTCCCGTTTCCGGATGTTCGTCAGATGGACTTCGACGGCCGGAACGGTAACGGAACGGATCGCGTCGGCGATGGCGATGCTGGTGTGCGTATACGCGCCGGCATTGATGACAAGGCCATCCGCCTTTCCCTGCGCCGCCTGAATCTGATCGACGAGCGTCCCCTCGTGATTGGTTTGAAAAATCTCTACGTCGATGCCGAGACGGATCGCCGTTTCGCGCAAAAAGCCTTCCAAATCTTCATAGGAAAGCCAACCGTATAAATCCGGCTCCCTTGTTCCGATCTTATTGAGATTGGGGCCGTTGAGTACCCATATTTTCATTTGGCAAGTTCCTCCGTGATTCGTGTTGCTACCTCTTCGGGGCTTCCGTTTCCGTCCACTTCGATATCGCAGAAATCGCGGTATCGGGGCAGTCTGTCGCGGAACAGCACCAGGCGTTTTTCTTTTTCATCCGATAACGGGCGGTCTCCCGTCGCCAAGGCATCGGGGGAGCGATTGATAAACACGATTCGCCCGTTCTGCCGGAGCGAGGCTTTATTTGCCTGCACGGTCACGACGCCGCCGCCCGTGGCGATCCCCCGTCCCCATGTGCGTCCGAGCTTTTGCACCGTCGCTTTTTCGATCTCCCGGAACGTCGGCTCTCCGTCCGACCTCAGAATCTCCGCCGGGGTTCGTCCCAACCGGGCTATTTCTTCATCCGTGTCCGTAAACCTCTTCCCCATTCGATCGGCGAGTATTCGCCCGACTGTGGTTTTGCCGCATCCCGGCATCCCGATCAGCGTGACGTTTTCCGCCCGACCCGCGATCGTTTTCACCGTTTCGTCGATCCGTTCCGTCCGGATGGGAGACCCGGTGAAAACCGCGTGCGCGGCCTCGGCCTGCGCCACCAGCATAGAAAGTCCTCCGAACGCCGGGATCCCTTTTTCCTCTGCCGACAGCATGAGCGCCGTTTTCGCGGGATTGGCGATCAGATCAATGACGGCGCGGCAATGGGGGAAATCCGAGAGAGAGACGGGGGAGGCGCCGGTATCCGGATACATTCCGACCGGGGTCGCCTGAATCAGCGCGGTGGCATCCCGATAGGGCTTGATGCCATCCGGATTGTTTTCCGCATGAGATAATATCGCAAAGGATGCGCCCGCGGTTTCCAAAACAC
>JAGHUY010000038.1 GCA_018064545.1 Candidatus Apopatosoma intestinale
ATAAAGATCTGCACACCGCCGTAACGCAGGATCTGACCGTACACATTCAACAAAAAACGTGCGATAAAAACGCAAAGAAGCCCCACTGCATAGAGCGCGGCCATCTCAGAAAAGCCAAACCCTTTTGCGGTTGAGCCGAAAGTCAGAAAGAAGAGTTCGGACACCGTATAGATAAAAAGGTCGTGTCGAACAAGCGGCCAACGGATATTCCTTTTTTGTTTCTGCAATTTTTCCATGGTTGCCTTCCTTATATATATACAAATGTCCGATTTACGATCGAGTTCCCGGGCGGGTTCTGGATACGAGCCGGAGAATACCCGCCATGATGACAGAACCTGCCAATACGCCGGCGCTGTCGATCAGCATATCGCGCCATTCCCCGCTCCGGCCGGGGACAAACAGTTGATGAATCTCATCGGTTACCCCGTATAGCGATCCGATGGCAAAAGCCCATATCGGATATCGGGGAATGGGGACGCGTCGGCAAATCACCGACAGATGCAGACAGAGAAAGAAGCCGAGGGCAGCAAATTCCGAAAAATGTGCCGCTTTCCGAATCCAGAATGTGGCTCGCTCCGCAAGAGCGATCTGCTCGGAATAGCTCAGTTCGTCGAAGTGGGGAACGAGCCATCCCATCACCAACCGAACGATCTGACCGCTGGTTTGTCCCGATTTTTCGGCATTTTCCGCCGAAAGGATGAAAATGACGATCATCATGAGCAGAACGGGGACCAATGTTATCAGAATCGGAAGGAGGGTGCCCGACCGTCTTCTTTCTTTCATATCACGCATCATAAGGTTTTCCGGTTTCAAAATTTCGTAATGGGTTCGGCCCCGATCAAAATCTGCCTTCCCATGGAGGCCACGCGCCAGAGAGCGTCGTTTTCCGTTTTTTCACGGACGGAAAGCAGTGCCTCTCCGAGATTCGGCTTCCGGTCTGACATATTATGGGAATCGGTTCCGAGTAATTGGATTTCCGAGCGGTTCAGCATGGACAGCGCCCGACGGTGCGTTTGCCGTTCCAGAAAGAAGCCGGCATTGGATTGCACCAAAAGATTGCTTTCCGCCAGGCGGTCCATGTCCGCGGAACGGAAATAGGAAAAATATCGCTCGATATGCGCCAGAATGGGAAAAAGACCCAGCCTTTCCCGTATGGCGATCACATCGTCCAGCACAAAAGACGTCCAACGGGAAAACGGCATTTCCACCAGAACAAACCGGGTTCCCAGAATGCACAGTTTCCGAAGATCGGGCGTCTCCCCGATGCCGGGAAAGTACGCGACCTCCGCCCCCAGATAGACCGCCGGGGACTGCTCTGCCCGCAAAAGCGGGACAAGAGCTGCCACCGCCTTTTCCCGTCTGGCCAAAAAGGTATCGGGATATTCGCGGTCGGCATAGAAATGCGGGGTGGCGACCACCGATGCCGTGCCCTGCCGTTTCATCTCCGAAAGCATGGCAAGAGACGTTTCCACGTCCGGGCTTCCGTCATCCATGCCGGGGAGAACGTGGGAATGAAAGTCGGTCATGGCAAGGGAGGCCAAGACTCCGAAATCAGTCGGCTCGCCGGAAGAACATTTCGGCGACGAGCGTTTGAAGATGCTGTTCGTCCACATAAAACTCCATGAATTCGCTTCCTTTTTTCGCTTCCCCGTCCGGAGAAACCACGTCGAAGCACTGATACGAATTCATATTTTTCACAAGAGCGGAAAAAGACACCGTATCACAGTTCGTCACAACATAGTCGGATATGGCGGAATAGGCATCCATCCAATAAGCATCGGACTTGGGCGTTCCGCCAAACACCTTACGCTGAAACGCGTCGATATACAGTTTCTGCCGCTTCATTCTGGCAACGTTGGTCGGCTCGGCCGCGCCGCCTCTGGTTCTGACCAGTGCCATAGCCATATCGCCGGTCAAAAGAACCGTTTCTCCCTTACGGAAAGACGGATGGATCTCCGAATAATCCTCATCCATCGTGACCGAAACGCCGCCGACGTAATCGTTGAGGATGGACACCGCGTCCATCGTCATCGACAGATAATAATCAATTTTGACGCCGTGGAGAAGATTCGAAACGGCGCTCGCCACATTCAGGCAACTGTGTGCCGTTCCGTCGCCGTAGGTATGAGACAGCGCGATCTGTTCCACGCGGGAACCGTATTTGGCTCCCGAGATTCCCAGTTGATCCACTTCTGTCATCGTATCGCGGTTGATTTGCAGGAAGCGGCACGTTCCGGTCTCCGTGTTCACGGCCGCCACCATGATGAAGTCCGCCTGATCGGTGTTATAGTACCCTCCGCTGCTTCCGGCTTTTCCCGTGGAATCCAGACCGATCAGTAAAAACGTCTTTACGTGATCATCCGGCAAATAGGGTTCACCGTTCAGCATAACGGTCTTCATTTCCCGTTCGTTCTCGCGGGCGGAAAAATGTCCGCTCTCCACCAGCGGTTGCAACCAATCGTCAAAATGCGAAGTAAGCAAAAGGAATGCTCCGATGATAACGAGGCAGAGAAGCACAATTGCCACTTTTTTCTTTGTTCTCATAGTATTACCTCATCCCGTGAAAGGGTCAAAAAAGAGGGTGGGTTCCGTCTCTGTCGGAGTTAGTTCTTCTGTTCCGGTTCCGTTTTTTCTTCGGCCGCCTTTTCGGCGTTTTCTTCGGCGTTCTTCGCCTCTTTTTCCGCTTTTTTCAAGCGTTTTTTCGCTTTTCTCAGGGCAATGGACAGATGGAGAATGATCAGGAACAGGATGAGGAGGAGAAGAAGCAGGATGATGACCTGCAAGCTGATGCGGAAATCCTCCGATCCGGTGGACGTCTCTGCCGTAACTCGTAAGAAAATGACCGGGCACAGTTCAAAGAAGTCGATCGTCACGGTTCCGTCGCCGTTGTTCTTCACGTACTTGGGCTCTACCACAAGCCATTTTCCGCTCGTTTTGGAACGGTGCATGACGATCGGTGCCGGCTCGTCGGGGCGAAGCCCGATGTCCATCGTGAAACGAGCCATGTTGTTTCCCGATTCCAAAAG
>JAGHUY010000140.1 GCA_018064545.1 Candidatus Apopatosoma intestinale
ACAAGGCCATCCTCGGCTGTGACGCCCATCATCCCGATCAGCTTGCCAGACCGAACGATCTGTCAATCGGACAGGCATGGGCCGAGAGATTCGGGCTGGAACTGATCGAGCCGACGGCTCCGATCAAAATCCGTTCGTTTGCGGAGGCAGTAAAATGAGCAAACCGTTTTCGTTTTTCTGTCTCGGCTCCATGGACTGTTTTCCGAAAGCCGGAAACGACTCGTCGTCGTTTCTGCTGGACGGGCACATTCTGATCGACACGGGGGTATGCGACGGTAAACGATCTGCTAAGTCACGGGATCGACCCGATGAATGTCGATACGATCCTGTTCACCCACCTGCATTTTGACCATTATGCCGGACTTTCCGCGTTTCTGTATTATCAGTATTTCCATTGCTATCATCTGCACGATCATCTGACCGTAATCGCGCCGCCGGAGCAGATCGACGGTGTGCTGGACCTCGCTATCGACTATTTCCGAAGCGAGGATTGCCCGGCGTGCGACCGCAAGAATATCGGATTGCCGACCCTCATCAAACTGCCGGAGCGCGGGACGCTCTCCTACGGCGATTATCGGATCGACTGTATTCCGTCGATCCACGCGGTTCCCGGCCGTTGCTACCGCATCACGAATGCCGACGGCCATAGCATCGGTTTTTCGGGCGATACGGCCTATTTCCCGGAACTCGAAACGTTTTTTGCCGGAGTCGATACGCTCGTGTTTGAAAATTCCTATGCGACCAAAGAGGTCGAGCCGAAACAGAAACCCGGTCACAGTTCGGCGCACGATGCCGGACGCGTCGCGGCCGCCGCCGGAGCGGGACGGCTCGTCCTTGTCCACAGCTCCCATACCGACCGCGAGGCGGCCATGGCCTGCGCCGGTCAGTATTATCATGGGCAGATTTCCTATCCCGTCAGCGGGACGTTTGACGAAATTTGATTGACGGGATAATGAAAAAAGACAGCCCGGAAAAGCAAAACGCTTTTCCGGGCTGTTGTTTGCAATTTGACTCAAAAAATCAAGTTATCAATACAGAAAATGAAAAAAACGAAAAAACTGTATTGATAAACGGCCGATCATGGCGGAAAAGACGGAGAAATCCGCTTTGGAAAGCCATTGTTTTTCTTTTCGACAAACCGGAAAATAAAACGACAGGTTTATTGACAGTTGCCTTTCTTCATATTATAATGAAAGGGATTTCAGAAAGGAGGCGTATCATGAAGAAACCGAAACCGGACACGGTCGGGACGCAGACAAAAGGTTCGCTGATCTGGCGATTTTTGCGGGGCAGTAAGGCGTTTTTTGTCATCGGCATCCTGTCCGCCGCCATCACGGCTCTTGCCGATATGATCACGCCGCAGATCCTGCGCGCCGCCGTCGATAACGCCATCGGGGGAAAGGAACCGAAGTTTCCGGATGCCGTCATGCGTTTCGTCGATTCGCTGGGCGGTTTTGAATACCTCGGAAAGCATCTCTGGATCATGGCGCTCGGCATTCTCGCCTGTGCGCTTGTCAAGGTCATTTTCCAGTATCTGTTCCGTCTGTTCAACACCAAGGGCGCGGAAACGCTGACCAAAACCATGCGGGACAGCCTGTTTTCCCATATCGAACGGCTCCCGTTCTCGTGGCACATGAAAAATAAGACGGGCGACATCATCCAGCGTTGCACCTCGGACATCGACACGCTGAAAAGCTTTATTTCCGAGCAACTCACCTCGATTTTCCGCATCGTCATCATGCTCACGCTGTCGCTTGTCTTCATGTTCTCCATGAATGCCAAACTCACGCTGATCGCGATGATCCCCATGCCGATCATCATCGGCTATTCGCTGATCTTCCATCGCAAGATCGGAGCGGGATTTGAAAAATGCGACGAAAACGAGGGCAAACTCTCCGCCATGGCGCAGGAAAACCTGACCGGCGTCCGCGTCGTGCGGGCGTTCGGCAGAGAACGCTATGAAAAAGACCGTTTTGAGGAGCATAACGAGTATTATACGGGGCTTTGGGTGCGCCTTGCCAAGATCATGGCGCGTTTTTGGAGCACGTCCGACATCATCGGCGGGATTCAGATTCTGCTTCTCGTCGTCTGCGGAGCCGTCTTCTGCTTCCGCGACGAACTGACCTCCGGCGAATACATCTCCTTTATTTCCTATAACTCCATGCTGATCTGGCCGATCCGTCAGCTCGGCCGGATGCTCTCCGAAATGAGTAAGGCCGGGGTTTCCATCGATCGTATTCTGTATATCGTCAATTCGGAAGAAGAAAAGGACAAAGAGGGAGCGACGACGCCCCCCATGGATCGGGACATCGTCTTCGACCACGTGAATTTCGCGTATGAGGGCTATCCGGAACTGCTCCACGACATCGATTTTACGGTGAGAGCCGGGACGACCGTCGGTATCCTCGGCGGGACGGGAAGCGGCAAATCGACCATGATGCTTCTGCTCGATAAACTCTACGATATTCCCGCCGACTGCGGCAGGATCACCGTCGGCGGCGTGGACATCGCCGATATTGAGACGGCGCATCTGCGCCGGAACATTGGCATGGTATTGCAGGAACCCTATCTGTTCTCCCGGACACTCGGCGAAAATATCGCCATCACCGGCGACGGCATCGATCCATCCGCCATTGAAAAAGCGGCGGACGCGGCCTGCCTGTCCGAGACGATCGACGGTTTTGCCGCCGGCTATGAGACGTTCGTCGGGGAACGCGGCGTAACGCTGTCCGGCGGGCAGAAACAGCGCGCCGCCATCGCGCGTACACTTCTGCAAGACGCCCCGATCATGGTCTTTGACGATTCTCTCTCAGCGGTCGATACCGAAACGGACGCGCGGATCCGCGCGTCGCTGGAAAAACGGTTCGGTTCCGCCACGATCTTCCTCATTTCGCACCGCATCACGACGCTGTCGAAAGCCGATCTGATTCTGGTTTTGGAAAACGGCCGGATCATCGAGCGCGGCACACATGAGGAACTCAAAAAAGCCGGCGGTCTGTATCAGAAAATCTATGAGACACAGACCAGTGCGAGAGAGGAGGGGACCGTATGAAAAACGAAGAAAAAAAGAAAGCTCTCCCCTTTTTCGGCGTCGGAAAGATCATTCCGTTTATGAAGAAATACCGCCGGATCATCTTCTTTATGATCCTGTGCGGCCTTGCCGGAAGCGCGATGGACGTCATCATCCCGGTCTTTCAACGTTATTCGCTGAACCATTTTATCGGGGAGCATACGTTGGACGGCATTATCTGGTTTGCTTTGCTGTATCTCGCCGCCGTCGTCTTTTCCGGTCTTTCCAACTATGCAGCCTGCTCCCGCGCCATGCGGGTGGAGGTCAGCATCAATAAGGACCTTCGCAACGCGGTCTTTGACCATTTGCAGACGCTTTCGTTCTCGTTCTTCAATCAGAACAGCGTCGGCTATGTTCACGCGCGAATCATGAGCGATACCTCGCGTATCGGCTCGCTCGTCTCGTGGACGATGATGGACTGCGTGTGGCATATGTCCTATCTCGTCGGCGCGATCGCCGTCATGTTTGCGATGAATGCCAAACTGGCGACGCTGATCATTCTGATCGTGCCGCTGATCGTCGTTCTGTTCTCGATCTTCCAAAAGAAGCTGATCCACGTCAACCGCGAGGTGCGCGAGATCAATTCGAGGATCACCGGCAACTTCAACGAGGGGATCACCGGGGCCAAAACGATCAAATCGCTCGCCATCGAAGAAAAGATGGAGCAGTCTTTCGTTTCGGACACGTCCGCCATGCGCAAAAAAGCCGTTCGCGCCGCCCATCTGCGCGGCATGTTTGCCGCCACCATGAATCTGGCGTCTTCGCTGGCGCTGGCCATCGTGCTCTGGCGCGGCGGCTATATTGCGGAGGAAGAGGTCGGTACGTTCTCGCTGTTCATGTCCTATGCCGAGGGCATCATGGAGCCGATCCGCTGGCTGATCGACGCCATCTCCGATCTGATCACTACGCAGGTCAATATCGAGCGTGTGACCAATATGCTGGAAACCGAATCCGACGTGAAAGACACGCCGGAGGTCATCGAAACATACGGCGACAGTTTTTCGCCGAAAAAGGAAAACTGGGAACCCATCCGCGGAGACATCGAGTTTCGGGATGTGGATTTCCGCTATCCGGACGGCGAAGAATTTGTCCTTCGCAACTTCAATCTGAAAATCCCGTTCGGCACGAACGTGGCCATCGTCGGCGAGACGGG
>JAGHUY010000122.1 GCA_018064545.1 Candidatus Apopatosoma intestinale
CCTCTCGTCGGCCGCCCTCACGCAAACGCTTTTTACCGCCGGCACGATCGCGCTCGCCATCTTTACGACCGATACGGTCGTCCGTATGATCTTCCCTAAGAAGAAAAAGAAGAAGAGCAAATAGCCGGGCGATAATAACCGCATTTCCTACAAAAAGTCCCTTGCGTGTGCAAGGGACTTTTTATTTTGACAAAGAAAGGTTGGGGGCTCGCCCCCAAACCCCGATCCGGGGTGCTTTTTTGAAAAAAAGTGCCCTAACCCGCAAAAAACTTTGGTAAAGTGGTCAGTCAATTTCCCGGATCGACGTGATTTTGATCTGGCTCTTTTCCGGCAAAAATCCCATGTTGTAATAGTAGTAATAGACGTAATCCTCTTCGGCCATGACGTCCTCAACCATTTTGTCGATGAGGTCCATGCCCTTCGTCACCTTGCCGAACGCCGCGTACCCGCCGTCGCAGGACTGGGCGCAGGCATCGTCAATGCTGATAAAGAACTGGTCGCTCGCCGTATCGTTTTCCGTCTGACGGGCCATCGAGATCACGCCCTTCGTGTGGGACAGGTTATTTTCCACACCGTTCGCGGAAAACTCGCCTTTGATCCTGTCGGTTCCGGCGCCCTCGCCGCCTTGGATGACAAAGCCCACCTGAACGCGGTTCATCACAGTCCCGTCATAATAGCCGGAACGGACGAGTTCCAGAAAATGCGCCACGGTGATCGGGGCTATCTCCTCATACAGCTCGATTGTGACCGTGCCGTAGCCGTCCAGTTTCATCGCCACGTGATGCGTGGTCGAGTCGGCGGCAGGTTCCCCCGAACAAGCGCAGACAGACAGAACGACAATGGCGAGAATGAGAATAAAAGAAAGAACTTTTTTCATGAAGACCCTCCTGCATCCGGGAACCGTTTCCGTATCGACCCGGTATGGTAAAATTTTATTTGTGATAATTTCCGCCGGAAGCAATGTTGAACGCCCGATAAATCTGCTCCAAAAGCAGAAGCCGTGACAGGCGGTGACTGAACGTCATTTCCGACAGAGACAGGCGAAGATCGCACGCGGCCTTTACGCGCTCATCGAGCCCGAACGGGCCGCCGATGATAAACGCGATATGTGACTGCCCGGCGTTCTTGATGTCCTCCAATTTCGCGGAAAACGCCGGAGAACTCATCTGTTTGCCCTCAACGCAGAGGGCGATCTTATAGCATTTGGGCGGTAGGGCGTCGAGGATTCGTTTTCCCTCCTCGGCCATGGCACGTGCCCGTTCCGATGGGGACGTTTCGTCGGTGATCCGGTATTCTTTGAGTTCGATCTGAGAGAGTTTGGCATAGGCGCCGATCCGTTTCTCATACTCGGCACAACCCTCGGCGAGATAGGAATCCTTGATATTTCCGACGTAAAAAATGCTGACGTTCATAGTTCTTCCTCCCACAGCAGTACCGGCCGATCCGGTTCCGCCACCCGGACGGCCATGCCGCCGGTCAGCGCGGACGAAACCGTCTTTTCGGCAAGAGACGGGGTGTTGTTTTCTTTGCTGAGATGAGCGAGAAGCAGGTGCTTTGTGCCGGACGCTTCCAGTTCCGCGGCAAACGCGGCGCAGTCTTCGCCGGACAAATGCCCTGTCCGGGACAAAATGCGCCGTTTCAGCGGATAGGGATACGGGCCGCACTGTAACATCCCCACGTCGTGATTGCATTCTAAAACACAGGCGCGCGCCCCCGTCATTTCTTCCCGCATACCGGCGGTCACCTCTCCCGTATCGGTGGCGAGAGCCGCCGAAACTCCGGTTCCCAAAAAGTCAAAGCGGTATCCGACGGCTGAAGCACTGTCGTGAGACGTGGCAAAAGAGCGGACGGCAATGTTGCCCACCGTTTCTTCAAACAGCGTTTCGTGCAGAGAAAAGCAATCGGAAAGCGCTTTTCCCGGGCAGTATGGCAGATTGTCGGCGCTTTTTCTCACGATATGGACGGGAACGGCGTATTTTTTGCAGAAAACGTCGAGCCCGCGGACGTGGTCAATATGTTCGTGGGTGATAAAAACGGCTGAGATCCGCTCCGGCGCGGAATGAATCTCCGTAAGAGCCGTGCAGATCGCCCGGGCGCTCATACCCATGTCGATCAGAATCTCCGTGTTTCCGTGGCGGAGATAGGTAGCGTTCCCGCCCGACCCGGAGAAGAGAGAATACAGAACGGTCGTCATCTTATAAGATGCGGACGGCACCGTCGGCACGGATCGAAAGCGGAGTCACCGCCCCGGTTCCGAAAGCCGCTTCCGCCGCCGAAAGAAATTGCGACCATGTTTCCACCGGAACAAAGGCCTGCGCCGTTCCGGCAAATCCACCGCCGTGAACGCGCGCCGCGCCCTTTTCTCCCATGGCGGCCTTGGCGATCGCCACGGCAAGGGATATGCCCTGTTCGGCAGGGGCTTTCACGGTGAAATAATTTTGGAGCAAAATCGCGCTGGACTCGCCGGATTCGTTCACGAGACGGAGAAATGCCTCCGTGTCCCCGGCTTCCAAAGCGGGGATCGCCCGGGAAACGCGCTCGTTTTCCGAAATGAAATGAAGAGCCCGCAAAATCGCGCGGTCTCCGACCAGCGGGCGAAGTGCACCGACGTTTTTCAGGATGTCTTTCCCGGCAACGCCGCAGAGCACCGGTTTGCCGAAGTACGCCGCAACGGCTTTCATTTCCGCCGGTATGGACGCATAATCGTCGTTAAGGTCGGCGTGCGAGCCCCCGGTTTTGATGATGCAAAGCCGATAACCGGCCGATTCCATGTCAAAACCGATCTTTTTCGCAATCGGCTTCTCGGGATCGGCAAAATCGATGGTGACAAAGCCGCCCGCCGCGCAAGCGATCTGATCCATCAGCCCGCACGGTTTACCGAAATGACGGTTTTCCGCACGCTGAGAAATCTGTGCCAGTTCTACGTAGTCAATAACGCCGTCGTTGTAGAAATGATTGAAAATCGTTCCAACCATGTTTTCAAACGCGGCTGAACTGGATAGCCCCGAACCGCCCGGCACGTCGGAAGTCGTAAAGGCGGTAAACCCGCCGATTTTCCGTCCGCGTTCCGCAAAAGCGGCGGCAACGCCGCGAATGATGGCGGCTGAGGTGAATTTTTCCTCTTCATGCACCGAAAGATCAGTAAGATCGATAACGTCTTCCGGAAAGCCCTCACTTTTGATGCGGACGATCCCGTCTTCCCGCGGACGGGCGGCCGCCACGACGTCAAGATCGACCGAGGCCGCCAACACTTTTCCGTGATTGTGGTCGGTATGGTTACCCATGACCTCCGTGCGCCCGGGAACCGAGAAAAACGCCGTTTCTCCCGGCCCGATCGCCTTTTCCAGTTCATTTGCCATGCGAAGAAGGCGGGACGCCGCCTCGGTTTCTTTTCCTTTATACAGACGGGAAAAAACTTCCCCTTTTACGAATTCTTCTGAAAGCATTCTGTGATCCTCCCCTATTCCCTTTGGATTTACTTCCAGTATACAGGAATTTCGCCGTTTTTACAATGAGTTTGCGGAAAAAAGACCGAAAAAGGTCAAAAACCCTTTGACATTGCTTTCAAGTTGTGATAGGATAGGAACAGTACAAAAAAGTGAGGTAAACCCTATGGCACTGGATAAGATCGATCGGCAGATTCTCTGCTGTCTGCAAAAGAACGCCCGCATGAACGCGTCCGCCATCGGCGAGGAGATCAGCATGTCGGTTTCCGCCGTGATCGAACGGATCAAGAAACTGGAAAGTTCCGGTATTCTCAAACGATACACCATCTGTCTGGATGAGGAAAAACTCGGCAACGACGTTCTCGCGTTTGTGGAAGTCAGCATCGAACATTATAAATATAATGAGGTGCTGAAAGGGATTCGGGAATACATCAACAGTTGCCCGCAGATTCTGGAATGTCACGTGGTGACCGGGAATTGCGACATTCTCTTAAAAGTCGTGACCGAGACCATGAAAACGCTCGAAGGAATCCTGAACGGACTGAAAGACGTGAACGGCGTCTCGTATACCCGCACCTCCATCGTGATGTCCTCGCTGAAAAATGAGGTTTCGCCGGACTTTTCGAAGATGGTCGACTAAAAAAGAATAAAAGAATAAGGCTGTGATGATCTTTGGGTCTTCACAGCCTTTTTATGTCAAAAGGGCTCGAAAAATGTTCAGAAGCGACGAACCCCATCCATTACATAAAAGGGAGACGCCCAACAAATGGGCGTCTCCCTTTTTATATCGTATTTAGGAATACTATGGTTTAGCCAAGTACGAAAGTCGGAACGATGACGTAGGTCACGTTGTTCTGGACAATGTACTTGAAGGTGACGGAAGCATTCTTACCGAAGGAATCCTTAACCTTGCCGAAGTATACGGCGAGAGGAGAGCTCGATACAGGTCCGTTACCCCAGAATGCGCCATTGAAGTACTTATCAGTGGTAGCAACTTTTGCGGCTTCAAGAGCTTCGACCTCAGCGGCGAGAGCATCCGCATAGGTAGCCTTCGCAGAGGTGGACTTGTAGTCGTCATAAAGTTTCTGAGCAAGAGCAACTTTCTTGTAGCTTGCATACAGACCGTTTTCAACAGCAACGTCGAAGGTGTAGATGCTGACAGTGGTGCTGTCACCGGCAACCTGCAGGGCCTCGCCGTCGATATCGGTGTAAACAAACTTCACATTCCAACCGGAGATGTCAACGTTCTTGCTGGAACCAACGGTAGCAAGGATCTTGCCATCTACAACGGAAGTGATGGTAGCCTTCGAGAAGAAGTCGCCACTCAGTTTGTCTTCCAGGACAGGATAATTGTAGCTGTACTTACGGGCTGCGCCATTGACGAAGTCAGAGAAGTTAGCGGAAGTCTTGGAGCTGTAAAGCGTACCAGCTTCGGCCAGGATTCTGCCGTCAGCGTCAACCTTGTAGAACGCGCCACCATTACCGAGCAGGAAGTTGAATTTGTTAGCAGCAAAGTTCTTATCGGTCGTATTGTACTCATAGTAGATGTAGCCGAATTCCGTACCGTCGAGATTGTAAGCGGGAACGCTGGTTCTGACGATGAAGGAAGTGCCGGTTTCTTCTGCTTCGAGAACGGTGTCATACGTAGAGCCGAGGTAAACAACCTTGGGTTCTGCAACGGGCTTAACGGTTCTGTCAACCAGTTCGCCGATTACGGTCAGAGCCGTCATGTTGGAACCGGAGGCAGCCATCTGATATTCGGTGACGAAGAGGATCTCGCCGTTATCAACCAATTCCTTAACCGTGAAGATCTGGCCGACAACAGTGCTGCCGGACGGAGTCATAACAACAACCTTGGTGGAGCCGGCAGCCGTGTAGGTCTCGCCGTCAACCGTGATCGTGTAGTAACCAGGGATATAACCCTTGTCAGATCTCTGCATTGCCTTACCAGTGAGGAGAGTCATGGAACTCTTGTCATAGCTGGTGTAGTCGGAAAGTTTGGTCTTATCGGTGGTGATAGCCTTCAGATCGGAAACAGTTACCGTGTTGGTGTAAGCACCGGCGTACTTGGGAGTACCGGCGATGATCTGCCAGAAGAGTTTGCCGCCGATGGAGAGATACGTGCGATCAGCGGTGGACAGTTTCTTGGCATCAGCCTTGGTAGCGGAGATAGCAGCACCGGAAGCGTTCTGAACGAGGACGTACTGACCGCCGGATACGCTGTCGATCTCAGCAGAATGAGCAACAGTTCTGATGCGAGTAGAGATGGTCTTAAAGATGGTCTCGAACTTCTTGCCGTCGTCAGAGAGACGATAGTAAGGATCGGTACCGATCGTTTCAAGATAGTACTCAGTGTAATCCTTGCTGTTGTCAGAAGCCTTAGAGCCGGAGATGTAGGATACACCGTCATAAACGGTAGCAGTCGTGATCTTTTCGCTCTTCAGAACAACTTCGGTAGCAGGGATGGTCCAAGCGGCATCCGTGCCGGCACCGACAGCCCAATCCTCAACCAGATAGAAGTTGCGGAATCTCTTGGACTGCGTGGAGTTACCGTTGTTGATGTACTGCTGATAGGTGGTAGAATAGGTCTTCGCATCAACTGCGTTGATGACACGCATGATGCTGTATTCACCGGCATCCTGAGTCATGCTGACATAAATCAGGTTGTTGTTGGTGAAGACAGGCGTCTTTTTAGCCTCGATACCGGTCACAACAGAACCGCCGTAAATAGCGCGGTACTGAGCGGCATTGTCAACGTCGAAGATAGAGGAAGCGGAAGCTCTTACATTGTAAGTAGCAACGCCGACAGATCCTCTGATGGTCTTGTTGGTCTTCGTCGCAATCAGTTTCGCAAGAGCGGTCTCCCAAGTGGTTCCGCCGAGAGCGGCAGTAGCACCGCTGAGAGCGAGTTCGTCGTCTGCGATAGCCGTGTAAGCGTAAGACTCGTTGGCAGCCATGATGACAGGCTTGCCGGACTTCTGGATAGCAGCCAGAATGTCGCTGGTAACGATGTTGTCGTTCCAGTAAGCACCGAAGACGTCCTTACCGGTGTAGCCGCCTACTTCGCAAGCATCGATAGCGGCCTTCAGAGTAGCAAGGTCCTTAACGCCCTTAACATAGGTGTAAGTAGCGTCGAGGGTCTTGATGGTGCCGGTCTTAGCGAGGTCAACCTTGTAGGTGTTGTTTTCGCCCTTAACAGCGCTGACAACGAAACCTTCGGTGGTCTGCGTAGCATCAACAGTGTCGATAGCAACGATGGCCTTGCCGTCTTTTTCAACGAAGTCAACATACTTACCGGTCATCCAAGCGGATACCTTTTCGTCAATGGACTTCTTGTCGGCTTTACCGAATACGCCGGCGTCAGTGCCGATGTAAACGATTTCAACGCCTTCCTTCGGCTCAGTCGCGTAACCTTCAACCTTCTGGGTCTTAAGGGTTACGTTGATGAACGTAGGAGTCGTGGCCAGAGTGGTGATGGGCAGAGAAGTCGAAGTGACAGGAACCTTCTCGGTATCAACAGTAGCATAGTACGTGCCGGTCACGAAGCTGGACAGCGTCGTGGGAGTCGTATCAAATGCGAACGTGAAGTATCTGATACCTTCGGTAGGAGTGGTCACTTTCTTGGTGTCTACGCGAACGTAGCTTTCAGCAGTCAGCGTGTAGTACGTGCCGTCTGCGAAAGTGAGGCTGGTCAGAGTGCCAACCTTATCGTAGGAGATCGCAGAGGCCTTCATGATCACCTCAGAACCGTCGAGCGCGGTCAGCTGGTTGGTAACAGTCTCGAACGCTTCACCATTCTTGGTGTAGTAGGTCACGTCCTTATCGAACTCAGTGATGGTAACCTGAGTATACGTCTCAAGAGTCCGAGAATAGTAGGTAACGTCTTTCTTCAGAGGGGTGTTGTCAGCTACCTTAATATACTTGCCGGAGGCATCCTTCGTATAGAAGTCGGAAGCAGTAGCACCGTCCATATTGGTATGGGTTGCCTTGTACTCTTCTTTATATACGTAGTAATCCTTCTCAGGATCAAAGGTGGTCGTGCTCACACGGTTACCTTCGGCATCATAGTACTCGCCGGCACGATGACCTTCAAAGGAATACGTGAAATCGCCGGGCGTAGCAACAGCTGTATCGGTGGTAGAAGTGAAGTACTTCCCGATATCAGCGTACTTCAGGGTCGTCTCAGTAGTAACAACCTTCGTGAAGGAATCAGGGTTCTTCGTGTAGTAGGTCTGAGTAGCCACGAAGTCACCGGAGGTTACGGTTACAAAGTTAGAACCGGAAAGGATGAAATAACCCTCATCGGTGATAGAGGTAAGGCCTTCATGCTTACCGTAGGTGGTGGGATCCTTGGTGTAGTACGTGGTACCACTGGTCCAATCGATCAGTTCATCCATTGCGGTAGCATAGGCAGTATTGGTCAGCACGTAGTAAACGGTTTCGGTATCGAACTCTTTGGCGCGCTTAGCGGTCAGTTTCTGTTCGAAGTACTCTACGTCGCCGCCGGTAGTGAAGGCAGAAGTAGCGGTAATGGTGGGAGTAGCAACAACATACTTCGTAGCGGCGTCAACCTTCGCGCCGGAGGGAACGATGGTATGAACGGGCTTATCGTTGTAGTAAGCAACAACGTCAAGACCTTCGAAAGCAACTTCTTTGCCGCTCTCGTTTTCTTTGTAGATGTAGTTGCCGTCTTCGTCAACAAACCGATACTGGAAGTTTGCAGAATAGAAGTCGGTCAGGAACGGCATCCAACCCTTAGCAGCCAGAGTCTGGGAAGCGGTTGCGCCGTAAGCGGTGTATTCCATCTTCTGAGAAGTAGCGATGGAACCGATACCGGGCATCAGAACGTTGACGTCGCCGTCAGCGGTCGTGATGGTCAGGGCATAGTAGCCGCCGTCAGCCGTAGCGGTAGCGTTCTTGATGTAACCGGTCTTGAACTCAGCGAGATCCACGAGGTCTTCGGAATCAACGTCGAGGTTCAGCAGATCGAAGTACGGTCCGTAAGTATCCCAACGAGCTTCGTTGTAGCCGGGGATGTTGTACTTGTTGGAACCGGAGAGGATCAACTGCATCTTACCGGTAGCACCGGCAGATACGGTCCACGGGTCGGTATTGAAGTTACCGTCAGAACCAACAGTCTTGTTCAGGATGATAGCGCCCATGCTGGGAGCACCCTTAGCCTGCTTGCTGCCGGGAGCAGCGTTCAGAATGTCGGAAGTGATGAACTTATCATAGTCCAGAACAGCAACAACGTCATAGAGACCGTCGCCGTCCATATCGGAGTAAACGGTGGAAACTTCGCCCTGAGCAGCGTTCAGGATCTGAGCCTGAGCCTCTGCAGCGGTGAGTTCTACCAGAGTGCCGTTTTCCGTCCAAACACCGTAGTTGCCCTTGTTCGCATCAGTCAGCGCAACGAGAGACGTGGTGGTGGTAGGATCGGCATAAAGCACGTAACCGGCTTTCAGGCTGGTATTGGTGGTAGCCCATGCTTCAACGCCGGTGGTCTTGTCATAGAGTTTGTAACGGCCATTTTGCGTAATCTGTGTGGGTTTGTAGCCGTAAACTTTCAGTTCGCCGGCAGCACCGGTGTACTTCGCCTTGGGGGCCAAGATGGTGTATTCCTGTTCACCGAGGATCAGTTTCTTGCCATCTTTGCTCCAAGAGGTAACGTCCTTGGTAGCGTCGTAGGTAGCGGTAGGCATAGCGGCGTAGTTGGCGTTGGAGCCGTACGCGTTAGCCAGACCGGCATTCCACAGCGTGGTGTTGGAGGTGGACTTCGCAACACGGTAGGTATCTACAACGTGCTGACCAACGGTCGCAGCGGAGAGATATTTGCCGTCTGTTTTGTTTTCCTAACGAGGTTGACAACGGAGCCGACGCGAACGGTGTTGAAGATGGAATAGGTTTCCGTAACACCGACGTCCTTAGGAAGACCGGAGCCAACTCTTACGAGCTGCTGGAATTCCTTGGCAGTCATCGAGCCTTTGTCCTTGAAAGACTGCGTAGCGGTATCGAAGATCAGGAATTCAACTTTCTTATCCAGATCGAGGTCTGCCGTGTAAGCAGTTCTGTTGAAGTATGCCTGATAGTTCTTCTTTGCCCAGAAATCGGTCATCTCGGGATTCTCGAAAATGCCGAGGGTGCTTGCATTGACGTAAGCGGAACCGTCAGTATATCTCATCAGGTTGGCAGCGCCGTCTTCACCGTACTTTTTGCCGGTGCCTTCCATAACGACTTCTGCGTACTTGGCGTCATTCGCACCTGCAACAACGGTCGTCTTGCAATCCAGCTTCGTGATGAGAACGAGCTCACCAACGGTCTTCGTAGCAAGGTTGCCGAATTTGCCGATAACCTTCGTTTCGCCATCCTTGAGAACGTCGTGGCCGGCGCCATTCTTAGATGCCTTGTAGAGCAGGTAAGCGGCTTCGCCCTTGGTCATCTCATGGGCAGGAACATAGAAACCAACGTTGCCGACCCAAACGGAATCGATTGCTTCCAGTTTGTTGGCGATGTTGATGTAGTTATATTCCCAGTTAGCAGCAGACTGATCTTCTACCCAGCTCTCGCAACCGAGTACACGCACGATAACCGCACATGCCTGAGCGAAAGTCAGGGTGTCTTTCGGGCCAAACGTGGAAGCGTCATAGCCACGGATAAAGCCGCGCTGCTGCGAATAGGCGATAGCGGCTCTATAGTTTTCTTCTGTAACGTCGGCAAACGAGGTGGAAGCCACTTCGTCATCCCAGAGATAGTCATCTACATAAGTAGATTCGATCTTGGCGACCCACTTTACAAAAGTTTCTCTGTCGATCTTATCGCCCGCAGTCGACCCAATGGTATCTACGCCGGTATTCTCAATCCAGGATACAGCGGCTGCATACCAAGAGGTGGTCGTCGAGCCGGAGAAGGCCGACAGACTTGCACAAGAACCGACAATGAACATCAGAGTCAGAACAAGTGCAAGAATTCTCTTGAAGTTTTTCATAGTATTCCTCCTAAATTTTTTTGGGACTGGCTCCGGATCGTGATAAATCCGGATATAGTCAACCTGTGTACATCATAAAACAATTGTCTTTTTTTTGCAAGCACCCATGGCGTTTTGTAATAAACTTGTAACATTACACCGATTTTTATTGCTTAGCCTAACAAGAATAATCCGCCCCCGTAAACCGGATTCGGATTACTCCTGTTAGGCTAAATTCGTGCATCATTACCGAATAGGCCTTTTTACCGCCGGAAGCCGCTTTCGACCGTCCGCGCAAGAGGCACGGAGAAAATGTCCTTATAATATAATAGGAAATAAATCTCTTTTTTTCGCAAAAACCCGTCCCGATGGCGGCGGGACGGGTTTCCAGATATTGGGAATTTTACAACGTGCTTCCAAAGACAAGGAACAGCAAAATGCCGATGGCCAGAATCCCCACGACGCCGAGAAGCAGGATCGGAATGCTCGTTCCCTTGTCGCTGTACTGGCGTTCCGCGCGGGGCATGGCCTCCGGCGCCACGTAAAAGCGAGCCGAATCCGGGATTTTGCGTTTTCCGGAGACGAAAGGCTCGGCGCCGACGACGGTGATGACGCGGGAAAGACCGCGCTCCCGGCAGAGTTGATTCAGAGCCGACACGTTGGCCTCCTGCCCGATCTCCGCAAGCGTCCTCGCACTCGCTTCATCGGCGGCGTCCGCCGCGATCAGCGCCCGCACCAGCGCCCCGACCACTTTCCTTTGATAAAACAGAACGATCCACGAGAGAATGCACCCGAAGATCAGCGCAAACAGAACAAACGTGAACGACAGCCGGCCGGTGTCGGTCGTCATCGCAAAATCAATTTGTTTCAGTATATCCACGGCTTATTTCTCCTTTAATCCAAAGAATCGACGAAATCTTTACCGCACAGGGCGCAAAGGACGATCTCCAAATCCTCGTGGTCGGTATAACCGATGGTGATACTGCTGTTTTCGCCCTTTTCCACGATCTTCACGCGGCGGCCGATGCGTCCCTCGATCTTCCGTTCCAGTTCTCTGGTATAGTTGACAGCCGTCCGGGGCGCGGACTGCGTCTCTGCCTGTTCGGCGTTCCATTTTTTCACAAGGGCTTCGGTCGCCCGCACCGTCAGTTCTTTTC
Source organism: Candidatus Apopatosoma intestinale (assembly GCA_018064545.1). GTDB lineage: Bacteria > Bacillota > Clostridia > Oscillospirales > CAG-272 > Apopatosoma > Apopatosoma intestinale. Next base: position 11,568 of record JAGHUY010000122.1, read on the forward strand.
CGGTGACGACTTTGGCCGCTTCGACCAGTTTATCGGGATTCCGCAAGCCAAGCAAGGCTTTGGCATGACCCGTCGTCAAAGCGCCGGCCACGACCATCTCCCGCAGTTCCTGCGGCAGTTCCAACAGACGGAGCAGATTCGCCACCGTACTGCGATTCCGGCCGATACGCCCGGCCGCGTCATCCTGCGTCAGCCCGAATTCCTCCATCAGATCGGCGATCGCGGCCGCTTCTTCGAACGGGTTCAGGTTGGCGCGCTGAATGTTTTCCACCAGCGCGAGTTCCGCCGCGCGGCGGTCGTCTGCTTCCACGACAAGAACGGGCACTTCGGAAAGTCCCGCCATCCGGGCGGCACGCCAACGGCGTTCGCCCGTTACGATCTGATACATATCCCCCACCCGGCGCACCGTGATGGGTTGGATCATGCCGTACTGCGCGAGAGAGGATGCCAGATTTTGCAATTCCTCGGCATCAAACGTCTTTCTCGGCTGTCCGGCCTTGGGTTCGATCTCCGCCACGCGGACGACGGAAACGCCGCCCTCACCGGCCTTTTCTTCCTCATTATCAAGCAAAATAGAGCCAAGGCCTCTTCCGAGGCCGCCTTTTTTCGTCGTTGCCATATCCCGTTCCTCCTATTTCGTTCTGGCGAGCAATTCTTTTGCCACCGCCTCATATTCGAGCGCACCCTTACTATACCGGTCATAATACTGGATCGGCGCACCGAAACTCGGTGCCTCGCTCAGCCTCACCGCCCGGGTGATGGGCGTGGAAAACAGTTTATCGGCATAGAACTTTTTGAGTTCGTCAATCACCTGAACGGAGAGATTCAACCGCCCATTATACATGGTGATCAGAATGCCCGTCAGCGCAAGCCCCGGATTATAGAGTTTTTTCACCTGTTTGACGGTCATCATGATCTGAGAAAGGCCTTCCAGCGAGAAGAACTCGCACTGCATCGGAATGATGACGCCGTCAGCGGCGGCAAGCGCGTTGACCGTCAAAAGTCCGAGAGAGGGCGGACAGTCCAATATCATATAATCATAGGAATCCCGCACTTTATCGAGAGCGTTTTTGAGTCGAGCCTCACGATGCTCCACGTCGGCCAGTTCAAACTCGGCCGCCGCAAGCGGCATGGAGGACGGAAGCACCCACAGATTTTCATACTCCGTCTTCAAGATGACGTTTTCCGGTTCGGCACGGCCGATGATGATGTCGTAAACCGTATTCTTCATCTGCGATTTGCGGACACCGACACCGCTTGTCGAGTTACCCTGCGGATCGAAATCCACAAGAAGCGTTTTTTTGCCTTTTAAGCCCAGCGCGGCCGCGATATTGATGGCCGACGTCGTCTTGCCGACGCCGCCTTTTTGATTTGCAAAAGCCAAAATGGTTGCCATATTGCCCCCGATCCCCGGAAAACAACGTGTTTTCCGTCGTTTTTCCCGTGTTTTTCCGATTTCTTTGTGATTTCAGTATACCATCCTTTCAAAAACTTGTCAACCCGAAACGCAAAACTCCCCTTGCCATGTTCCACGTGGAACAATAAAGCAAGGGGAGTTTTGCATGGGGAAAATAAAAATGGAGGAATGGGGACTTCCAAAGAGTGTTCCACGTGGAACACTACTTGGGAATGCGTATGGTAATTTCGGTGTGATCCGGTTTTTCGACCGTCTCATACCGCACGGCGACGCCGCCCGCCCGCATCCGATCAACGGCTTTTTTCACCGTGTTCAGAAAGGGGCGACTGTCAGAAATGGCGAAATGCTCGCGCTCCCGTCTTGTTTCGTCGCAGTATTCTTCGATGATCTGCTGCGCCCGTGCCGTGCCGATCTTCTCTTTCGTCAATTCCCGCAGGATCGTCGCTCGCGTCGGCGCGTTCTGCCGCGCGAAAAAAATGCAGTGTCTCGGCGGGACGTCAAGCGAGAGCAGAACCTCCCGTTCATGCGGCGGCACGTGGCAAAGATACAGTTTGTTTTCCAAAGCCGCCTTCGTGATGCCGAGTTTCGTCGCCAGTTTGCCGGTATCGTATCGGCTTGTCTGCAAAATATCGGAAATCACGTCGGCCTCTTCAAAGCAGTTTCGCGGAATGGGAATGTCCCCGGTCGTCGCATCCGACGGATGACGTTCGATGATGGCGCAGGGAACCGTCACAAGATCGGCCATGATGGCCGCCCGAAGCCGTTTTTCTCCGCAAACCAGTTGATAGAGCGGCGTTTCGTCGGTTCCCACGTTTTCCACGATCAGGGGATTTGACATTCCGCCGTGTGAGATCTGCGCGGCCAGGAACGTGATGTCCTCCCGCGCGTATTTGTGCGGCCGTTCATACGGATTCGGACAGATGGCGCCGGTCTCGATCTGCCGCACCTCGGTCACGTGACCGTCGGCTTGCAGGGCATCGATACGTCCCGTCAAAGCCAGCGACTCGACAGACGGGGACTTCTCCCGTTTTTCCAATCCGATCACCTCCCGGACTCTCATCCTATCACATTCCGGGCGCAAAGTCGCGCGAAGAGCGCCGTCGAATATGGAAAAAAGAGGAGAAAAATCCAAAAAAGTGCAAGAAAAAGCGCGACTTTATGAAAAGTCGCGCCGATTCTGCGATGAAATTATAAAAAGTCTGCTGAATAATCCAAAAATGCTGTCGCAGAAGCATTTGTTCAGTAGCCATTATAAAGGTTTCTTTTGAATTTGAGCGTTGGAACGCGGATATTTCGGAGAAATGGGGGCTATCTTACGGAAAACCAAGTTCACACGGGAGAAAGCCTCGTCCCCCTCATAAACCGTGATCGGGTCTGCTGAAAGAAGGGTAAGTCCCAGTTCGGCCACAGCGTGGCCGGCTTCGGCCAGTTCTTCCTCCGCGTTTTTTCCTTTTAACGCGATGAGAAGCCCGCCCGTTTTCAAAAACGGGGCACACCACTCCAAAAGAACGTTTAATCTGGCGACCGCGCGGGCACACACCGCGTCGTACCGCTCACGATAGGCCGGTTCCCGCCCCAATTCCTCAGCGCGGCCGGTCAGCGCCACCAGATTCGCAAGCGAAAGAGCGGCCGCCGTCTCGGCGATGAACGCCGTCTTTTTCGCCGTGGCGTCAAGTGCGGTGATCTTCAAGTCCGGCCGGCAGACGGCAAAGGGAAATGACGGCATACCGCCGCCGCTTCCGACATCGAGAACGCTCGCCCCGCGCGGAATCCCGTCAACCGCCGTCAGACAGTCGATATAATGCCGCACGATCACACCGCGCTCATCCTTGATGGCCGTCAGATTGTGCTGTTCGTTTGCCGAAAGAAGCCGTTCCGTCAGATCGGCAAACCGATCGCGAAACTCCGGAGACAGGAAGCGCGTCATGCCGTTTTTGGCAAACCATCGGTCATATTCTGCTTGAAAAAGGTCTCTATTCATCCTCGCCCTCCGTTCTGCGCCCTTTCTTTTGCATATCGAGATAGATCAGAAGAACGGAAATGTCCGCCGGCGAAACCCCGCTGATGCGGGAGGCCGCGCCGATACTCAGCGGACGGATGCGGTCGAGTTTCTGCGCCGCCTCGATCGAAATGCCGCGCAGATGCAGATAATCCATATCCGCCGGAAGCAGACGTTTTTCCAGTTTCTCAAACCGTGCCGCTTCCGCCAGTTGCTTTTTGATATAGCCCTCGTATTTGATGTCGGTCTCCACCGTCAGAACGGCGGCGGGAGACAGGTCGGGCATTTCGGGGTCGATTTCCCGGAGCATTTCATAGGTGATGGCCGGCCGGCGGAGCAGGTCGTCCTCGCGGATCCCCGTCGTGATCGGCGGCTCACCGACCCGGGCGAGAAGCGCATTCACCGACCCGAGAGGCGAAAGCACCCGTTCATGGAGCCGCTCTTTTTCCGCTTCGATCTTTTCCTGCTTGTCCAGATACCGGCGGTAGGCCTCGTCGGAAACCAGTCCCGCACGCCGTCCGATCTCACAAAGGCGGCGATCGGCGTTATCCTGACGCAAAATCAAACGGTATTCCGATCGCGACGTCATCATCCGGTACGGTTCGCCCGTTCCCTTGGTGACTAGATCGTCGATCAGCGTCCCGATATAGGAACTGTCGCGCGTCAGAACGATCGGCTCTTTTCCGCGCAGTTTCAGTGCGGCGTTCATACCGGCGATCAGCCCCTGCGCGGCGGCCTCTTCATAACCGGACGTCCCGTTGAACTGACCGGCGC
>JAGHUY010000023.1 GCA_018064545.1 Candidatus Apopatosoma intestinale
GTCGCCGTTCGTGTCCTGTGCGGCTTCGCTCATCATCTTGATCTGAGCGTCAACCGTCCAAGTACCGCCATCGATCATATCATAGATATCGCTAGTGATCTTACCGGTGGCACGGAGCTGTTCATACAGGGTGCGGTTCATATACATACCCCAGATCGCGTCGAACGAGATCAGGTTGAACTGACCGGAGATGGTGTACAGACGCTTGGTGCCGTCTACGTCGATGCCGAAGCAGTCGATGAACTTCTGATCCCACCAGTCATGGGTGAGGTCGATGTCGAGGTTCGCAATGTTCAGATAGTTGGCACTTTTGGCTGCGTTCAGATACTGATAGAGCACAAAGTCGACCGTATGCTGACCGGTAGAAACGTCGTTTTCCACAAGTTTGTAGGTTTCAAGACCGGCTTTGTTTTCGATCAGGCAACTGTACTTGTCTTGCAAAATCTGGTTTCTCGTGTTGATGGCCTCGGTCAGGATGGTATCGTCACCTGTGGCTTCATTGGTGATTTCATAGCAGTCCCAGTCGTCGATCAGCTGCGTAGCGAACACGAAGGTGGCTCCGCCGAAGTTGACGTCCATGTAGTCGGGATGCTTTTCTCTGCCATCCAGCGCGTCGCTGTTGTGGCCGGAAGTGCCGGGATCGTCGGTAGAACCGGAGGATTCCGTGGTGCCTTCCGTAGAGCCGGACGTGCTTTCCGTAGCACCCGTGGATTCGGTAGCACTGCTCTTCGTATCAGCGGTGCTTTCTGCGGGCTGATTGGAACCCTGAGTGGTCTTGGAACCAGTGGTTTCCACGGGCTCTTCGCCGCAGGCAACGAGAGAGAACAGGGCAACTACCATGACAAGAGCAAGGAAGATGGATACAATTCTCTTCATAGTTAGAACTCCTTTTATTGTTTTTTCACATAAAAACCCCATTTTTATGCTTGTAAAGGTATTATAGCATCGAATCAACTGTTTGTCAATGTTTTTTTCTTGGGAAAGAAAGAGAAAACGTGCCACACACGGTGGCACGTTCTCGGATTTAATAGGTCAGTTTGCGGAGGGCTTCTACCCGCTGAGCGTAGACGTCATTGGACGCAGCGGCATTGGCCACGATGGCGCGGGAATAGCCGGTATCCTTTTTGTTGAGCAGGTATGTAGAGCAGAGACCGACGATACCGGAACCGCCGCGGAACCAGTAATCGGGATCATAGACTTTGGTGCGGAGAACCAGATCGAGCATATCGACTGTGCGTTCACCGCGGAAAATCTGTGTTGCGTAATAGGTCAGATAGGCGGGATAGACGATCTGCTTGGAATGGAAAGCGAATACTTCGAGGAACTTCGCCACGTCGTCACGTGCGGTGACGGCGGCAGATACTTTGAGACCGTATGCGCGGTCACAGACGTAGTGGTAATAACTTTCCTGCGTCTCGTTGTATTTCGGGAAAGGAAGGATCGTAAAGTTGGCGTCTTCCGAATCGCCGTTCTTGGTAGAGCCGAGACATTCGGAGACAAACAGCGTGCGGCCGTTGGTGAAAGAAGCATAGGTTTCCGTACCGGAGATGGGCTGATAGAAGCCGGAACCGGTCAGCTCGATGGCTTTCTTTACTGCGTTGCCGAGTTCTCCGTAAAATTCAAAGTTTTCTGCGGAGATCGCGGTAGGATAACCGGTCACGGGATCGATCACGGCACCTCTGCCGCCGACGCCGAAGAAGAATCCGCGCTCGGCATAGCCGTTGTTATAGGTGGTCATACCCATAATGTCGCCGGCGTTGTAGTTGAGAGTGGAGTCTCCGTTGACGTCCTGCACCGCCTGCCCCATCATCTTGATCATCGCGTCTACCGTCCACGCACCGCTGTCGACCAACTCATACACGTCGTCGGTGATGGTGCCGGTGGCACGGAGCTGTTCATAACGGGTGCGGTTCATATAGATGGCCCAGACAGCCTGATAGGAGATCAGATTGAACTGACCGGAAATGGTATAGAGTCGGCGCGTTCCGTCGACGGGAAATCCGAAGCACTCGATGAATTTCTGATCCCACCAGTCGTGGGTGAGGTCGATGTCGAGAGAAGCAATATTCAGGAAGTTGGCGGTGGCCGTTGCGTTGGAGTACTGCGCGAGCAAGAAGTCCACGGTATGCTTTCCGGTGGCAATGTCATCGGAAATCAGAGCGCCGCGATCCGCCCCTTGAAGGTCTACGATCTTGCAGGAATAGAGGTCTTCAACGATGCGGTTGCGCTGTTCAATGGCTTCTTCCAGAATGGTGTCGTCACCCGTGAGTTCGGCTGAAATCTCAAAACAATCCCAGTCGTCGATTTTCTGCGTGGCAAAGACAAACTCAGAGCCGCCGAAGTTGACGTCCATGTAGTCCGGATGTTTGAGCATACCGTCAAGATTATCGCTACTTACCACGTCAGTCGATGAGCCGCTTCCCGTGCTTTCCGTCGTCTTGTCGGTATCGGATGCTTTATCCGTGACGGATGACGATTCGGAAGAAGAGGACTCCGCCGGCTTTCTCTCGGTTTCGGACGTGGATTCCGCGGCCTTGGGCGTAGAGCCGGTCGTTTCGGCGGGTTCATTGCCGCAGGCGACGAGCGAGAAGATTCCGCATATCATCGCTATGACCAATAGAAGGGAAAAGAATCTTTTCATAATGTTCTCCTTTTTTGTTTTTTCTATTGTTTCTTTTGATATTATATCACCTGTTCCATACATTTGTCAACTTCTTTATATGATATACGACAGTAAATACGAAACGGGGAGGGAAGACCCTTTCCGTTTTCCGAAAGAAAGCAAAAAAAAGAGCACTTCCGAAGAAGTGCTCTTTTGTGTTACTGTTCTTGTTGCTTATTTCGCAGCATCCTCAGCGTAGGAGGTCCAAGCGTTGAGCTGTTCGATAGAAGCACCGAAGATGATATAGTCGATGATAACGGAGTTACCGGCCTTGATCAGACCACGGGTATCGTATCTGGACTGCATCTTCAAAGAGTAAGAACCGCTGTCGCCCTGCTTGTCACCCTTCTTCCAGGTGTCACCCTTGGCAACCTTAGCACCGGTGGTAGCGTTGGTATCCGGAATGCCATCGAAGTCGGTATCTACGGCGTTACCGTAATCAGTACCGTCCTTAACAACCTTGTCGCCGTTGTCGTAGTCAAGAGAACTGGTAGCCCAGTTGTTGCCACGGCAGTAAGCGGGGCAGTAAGAACCGAGAACGTGGAAACGAAGACCGGTTACAGGTTCGTTGCCATGCCAGCCCCAGTTGCCGGAAGGAGTTACGCCGTTTTCAGGAGTAGCTTCAGGAGTACCGGTGGAGTTACCGAAGCAGTAAGCCATATCCCAGGTCTTAACCTGATAGGTGGTATAGGTGTATTCAGCCTTACCCTGATCTACGTTATCAAATACGCCGATGGTCGTGTTGGCATAGCCGCAACCGGTGGATTTGAAACGAACGGACCACTTGGTGTTAGCAGAACCGTTGATGAAACGAGCCTGCATATACTGATGACGGCCGGTCCAGGACTTGCCGACGCTGTTTACGTTGTAAGGATAGTTATTCCAGCCACCCCAACCCCAGAGAAGATCCTGCTGACCTTCTTCGAAGGTATAGTCGTTCATGATGTCTTCATAGAACAGACCATAGTTGGCGTACTGAGCACTGGTGGAACTTACGTTGCCGCTGATGTTTTCAGCGCCCGGGCCCATGGTAGCGTAATCGTAGTCTACGCAAGCATAGATGATGATGTTATCTTCATCGTATGTAACGTTTACGAACTCTTCTTTATAGGTGAGGTGCTCAACGAGGTACTCGTGAGAGGTCATGCCGAGGTCCTGAGCTTTGGACTTCGTACCATAGTCGAAGCGGGCATATACACCGAGGGTGGTGCCGGCAGCGATCGTGGTGGACTCAGTCGTTTCGGTTTCCTTGGATTCCGTAGTGGTTTCGGTTTCCTTGGATTCCGTGGTGGTCTCGGTAGCCTTCGTGGACTCCGTGGTAGTCTCGGTAGCCTTCGTGGACTCGGTAGTAGAAGCCTTCGTGGATTCCGTGGTGCTCTCGGTGGTTTCTACAGGTTCATCACCGCATGCAACCATAGCAAGCGCAGCAAAGAGCATTACTACTACGAGAAAGAGGGATAAAAGTCTCTTCATGTGAAAATCTCCTTTTTAAAATTTGTAAAAATTTTTACCGCGCAAGATATCGTCTGAAAAACACCTCGCACCGTGATTACTGACATTTTAGCACCAATATCGGATTTTGTCAATAGAAAATACAAAAGTTGGTCAAAAAAGTTCACAATCTAATAATATTATGTTCTTTTTTGGACAATTTCGGACAAAAGCCCGGCATTATGCCGCGATGTCAGGAGCAGACAAACGAAGAATCGCCCTGTTGCCGCAGAGGATCCGGCAAACAATCCTTCATCGTCAACTCCATTATACTATCTATATATTAAAATGTCAATAGAAAT
>JAGHUY010000056.1 GCA_018064545.1 Candidatus Apopatosoma intestinale
CACCCAACGGCGGATATATTTCTGCCGGAATACCAAGGCGTAGAACCCGTTGTTTTCCATAAAAAGTCCCTTTTCGTGTTGATTTATTGTTCGGTCGTGAGATTATCGAAGTACCCTTGTACGAGGATGACCGGCGTGCCTTTATCGCCGGAACCGCTGGTCAGATCGCAGAGCGAACCGATCAGATCGGTCAGACGGCGGGGCGTCGTCCCCTCGGTTGCCATATCGCCGCCCAGAGTGGATTTTTTCTCGCGGATGCGCTGTTCGATGGCGGCTCTCAGCGCGTCGCCGGACAGGTTTCCGAAATCGTTATCGGCGAGGTATTTGAGTTTCAGCTCGTTCGGCGTACCGGAGAGACCGGGGGTATAGGCGACACCGACGCACGGGTCGGCCAGTTCCCAGATCTTGCCGACGGGGTCTTTAAAGGCACCGTCGCCGTAGACCATGACTTCCACATGCTTGCCGGTCTTTTCGAGAATCTGTTTCTGAACATCGAGAACAAACGGCTCACAGTCGCGGGGGAAGAGTTTGACCGTATTCTCGGTCGCCTTGTTGGAACCGAGCAGACCGAACGACTCGTTATAGCCACAGCCGTCGATCGGGGCGCGGAGGATGTCGTCGATGCCGTAGACGGTCTCGGCGCCGGCCTCGCGCAGGATGCGTTTGGTGCGGACACGGGTGTGGATGTCGCAGGTCAGCACGTTTTTCGTATAGGAGAGGATGGCACGCGGGTTATTGGCGAAAATCACTTCCGCTTCGGCACCGGCCTCGGTGATCAGTTTGCTGTAATAGTCCACGTAGTCCACGCCGGTGAACGGGTGGCGGTTTTCACCGAAGAGCGCGCGATAGCGTTCGAGTGAGAGCACGTCGCTGTACGGATTGACGCCGGACGCGTCGATCTTATCGAGCGAGACGAGCTCGTTGCCCACTTCATCACTCGGATAACTGAGCATCAGGACGATCTTTTTCGCGCCCATGGCGATGCCGCGCAGACAGATGGCGAAACGGTTGCGGGAGAGGATCGGGAAGATGACGCCGACGGTCCCGCCGCCGAATTTCGCACGCACGTCGGCGGCGATGGCGGAAACGGGCGCGTAGTTGCCCTGTGCACGGGCGACGACGGACTCTGTCACGGCGATGACGTCTCTTTCACGCAGTGAAAAATTCTCGGAAGCGGCCGCTTCCAGAACACTCGTTACGACGATGTCGGCGAGCGCGTCGCCTTCGCGGATGATCGGGCAACGGATGCCCATGCTTTTGGTGCCGATTTTGCGTTCCATGATAGTTTACCTCTTTATTTTTCAACGTTGTTTGTTATCACAGCGTTATTTCAGAATGGCCGCACCGATGGCGGTGGCGTATTGCGAATGATCGGGAATGACCGCGCGGATGTCAAACTGGCGGGCCAGTTTTCCGATGATCGGTTTTGCCTGCGGAATGGACGTCAGATTGCCGGTAAAGACGACGTCCCGGATGCCGGCTCCGCGAGCCGCGAAGACCGAGAGCATGAACGCGGTCTCAAAGACCATATTGAGAATGGCGAGCGCGATGTCCGCGCCGGTCGCGAGGTCGGAGAGTTTGCCGAAGTTGGACGCGGTGAGGTCGGGGGGAAGCCCGATATGGGATTCCGGCGACGCGATGTCGCCGACCTGCAAGTCCACTTTGGAGAGGTCGCCGTTCTGCGCGAGCGTGACGATGGATTCGATCTCTTCCAGCCGGAGTTCCTTTTTGCACAGCCCCATGAGCGTACCGCCGCCCACGCCCGTACCGCCGAGGTACCGGGTAGAGACCGTCTCCGCCTCTTTTCTCGCGTGGACGACCGCCGTGCCCGTGCCCATACTGACGACGATCGCCTCAGAAAGCCCGGACAGGTACAGCCCGCCGTGCGCGACGCAGTCAAATTCGCTGACCGTCTCACAGGGAAGCGCGTACAGCGGTTGGCGGAGGTGCGAGGAGCCGACGCCGGTCAGCACGACTTTCTCCACGTCCGGAAGAGCGATCCCGTTTTCGGCAGTGAACTTGCCGAACGCGCCGTAAAGCGACGTTAGTGGGTCGGAAGCCTTGACGAACTGCGGGGTAATCATGCGCTCGCCGGCAAACGCCACGATCTTGGTGGTGCTGCCGCCGACGTCGATGCCGATGATGGTTTTCACGTTGATTTCCGTCCTTTTTTATTTTTTCAGCGAGAGAGAAGCGATGCGCTCCACGAGCTCGTCGTAGGAAATGCCAACGGCGGCCGCTTCCTGCGGGAGCAGGCTCGTCGGCGTCATGCCGGGCAGGGTGTTGGCTTCCAGACAGACGAAATCGCCGGTCCGCTCGTCGAGGATGAAGTCCAGCCGGCTGTAAACCGAGAGCCCGAGTGCGCGATGCGCCCGCTCGGCAAGGTCTCGGATGCGCGCCGTCTGACTGTCAGACAGCGGCGCCGGACAAATCTCCTCCGTCAGACCGGACTGATACTTTCTTTCATAATCGTAGAAGCCCTCTTTCGGCCGAATCTCGATCGGGGGCAGAGCCGTGCCGTCGAGAACGCCGCAGGAAAACTCGCGGCCGGGGATTTTTTCTTCGATCAGAACGTTGACGCCATAGGCGACCGCTTTGGTAAGCGCCGCGTGCAGTTCCTCTGCCGTATCGACGAGGGATACCCCGACGCTCGACCCGAGCGAGGCGGGTTTGACGACGCAGGGAAGAGCAATCTCCTCCTCCGGCTCTCCGGCATAGACGAATCCGCCCGGCACGGGGATGCCGGCGGCTCTCATCACGTCTTTGGCCACATTTTTCTCCATGGCGCAGAAGCACGGGCCGAACGAACTGCCGGTGAACGGGATGCCGTAGCATTCCAGAACCGACTGGATCCGTCCGTCCTCCCCCATCCCGCCGTGCAGGGCGAGAAAGACGAGGTCGGCTTCCATGCAGAGATGCAGAACGCGGTCGCCGATCAACTTATTTCCCATGTGCCGTTCGGCTTTCAGAGCGCGAAGATCGGGAACGGTCTGCGGAATGGAAGTGGAATACCCGCCTTTGTCCGAAAAGAGCGAAGAGAGGTCTTCCGTTTCCAGATTTTCATATACGTCGACGAGGGCGACTCTATGCCCCTGTCGGCAGAGGGCGTTGGCGATCAGACAGCCGGACGCGAGCGATACGTCGCGCTCATGGCTGTAACCGCCGGCAAGAACAACAATTTTCATGGCTTAGTCTCCGAAAACAGATTTTTCGTTCGACGTCCGTTCGGCCATCAACTTTCGCACGGCGGCGAGCCGCACGCAAAGGGTGATGACCTCGCTTGCCGCCTCCACTTCCGGCAGTTCCGGATAGGTGGGGGCAATGCGCAGATTCCGATCGTCCGGGTCCTTTCCGTAGGGGAAAGTGGCACCGGCTTTCGTCAGCGTCAGCCCCGCCTCGGAACAGAGACGCCAGACTTCGCCCGCCGTGCCGGGGAGCACGTCAAGCGAGATGAAATAGCCGCCGGTGGGACGGCTGTACGAGGCGATGCCGGTTCCGGCAAGGTCCCGGTCGAACGCGGCGAGGACCGTCTCGAATTTCGGGCGGATGACGGCCGCGTGCTTTTCCATTTGCTTTTTCAGCGCCTCTTCGTCCGGCAAAAAGCGGGCGTGGCGCAACTGATTGACCTTATCGTAGCAGATCGTGCGTTTGCTCATCGATTTCCGGAACCACGCAAGGTTGTTTTTACCGGATACGAAAGCCGAAATGCCGCCGCCCGGGAGCGTGATCTTGGCGGTGGAAACGAACTCCCACACCATATCCTCGTTTTCCGTCCCCTCGGTAAGCGAAAGGATGTCAAGAAGATCGGTATGGCCGATAAAGTCGTGGACGGCGTAGGCGTTATCCCAGAAAATCCGGAAATCGCGTGACGCGGGACGCAGAGAAGCGATCCGGCGCACGGTCTCCGTGCTGTACGTCACGCCGGTGGGATTGGCGAATTTCGGAACGCACCACATTCCCTTGACGGCGGGATCGCGCACGAGGGTTTCCACGGCGTCCATATCGGGTCCCGTTTCGGTCATCCGGACGTTGACCATCTCAATGCCGAACAGTTCCGTCATGGCAAAATGACGGTCATATCCCGGCACCACGCAGATAAACTTGATTGTATCCTGCCGACACCACGGGATACCGCCCTCGCACGAGCCGAACAGCATCGCGGCGGAAAGCGCGTCGTACATGGTGTTCAGACTGGACGTGCCGGTGACGATCACGTGCTCCGGCGACGTGCCGGCGATCCGGGCGAGCAGTCGTGCCGCTTCGGGAATCCCGTCGGGGACGCCGTACTGTCTCGTTTCGGCACCGCTCTCGCTTTTGGTGTCATCGCCCGTCACGGCGGTGAGCAGGCCGTCGGACAGCGCCAGTTGGCGACTGCTCGGAAGTCCTCTTGCGATATTCAGCGAGAGATGACGGCGTTTGACCCGCTCATAGGCGGTTTCCAGCACTTCTCTCTCCGTTGCCAGTTCTTCCGGCGAGAGTGTCAGATAGTTCTTCATGGATGATCCCTTTTGTTGTAATCTTAAAATTCGGCGGAACCGGTCGTGCGGGGGAACGCCTCGACGTCACGGATGTTGGAAATGCCCGTGATGTACATGATCAGACGCTCGAATCCGAGGCCGAACCCGGCGTGATGCGTACCGCCGTATTTGCGCAGTTCGGTATACCACCAGTAGTCTTCGGGGTTCAGACCGAAACGTTTATACGCCTGTTCCAGACGGTCAAGACGCTCCTCACGCTGAGAACCGCCGATCAGTTCGCCGATGCCCGGTACGAGCATATCGACGGCCGCGACGGTCTTGCCGTCGTCGTTCTGACGCATATAGAACGCCTTGATCTCTTTCGGGTAGTTCATCACGAAGACCGGCTTTTTGAAAATCTCCTCGCAGAGATACCGCTCATGCTCGGTCTGCATATCGCAACCCCAGAAAGGCTTATAATCGAAATCCTTGCCGCTCTCTTCGAGCAGTTTGATGGCGTCGGTATAGGAGACGCGCGCAAAGTCACTATCTACAATATTATGCAGACGGTCGAGAAGTGTGTTATCCACGAACTGGTTGAAGAACGCAAGATCGGCGGGGCAGTGTTCGAGGACGTAGGAGACGACGAACTTGGTCATCTTTTCGGCCAGTTCCATGTCGTCTTCCAGATCGGAGAACGCGATCTCCGGTTCGATCATCCAAAACTCGGCGGCGTGGCGCTGGGTGTTGGAACGCTCGGCGCGGAACGTCGGGCCGAACGTATAGACCTTGGCAAACGCTTGGGCAAAGCACTCGGCGTTGAGCTGGCCGGAGACGGTCAGCCCCGCGGATTTGCCGAAGAAATCCTGAGAGAAATCGACCTTTCCGTCCTCGGTCTTCGGCAGATCGTCCATATCGAGAGAGGTCACACGGAACATCTCCCCGGCCCCCTCGCAGTCGCTGGTCGTGATCAGCGGGGTGTTGACGTACACAAAGCCCTCTCCGGCGAAGAACGCATGGATGGCCTGCGCCGCTGCGGAACGGACACGGAAGACTGCGGAAAACGTGTTGGTGCGCGGACGCAGATGCGCCACGGTGCGTAAAAATTCCAGCGAATGACGCTTCTTTTGCAGAGGATAGTCGGGCGTGGAAGCACCCTCCACCGTAACGGACGATGCTTTGAGTTCAAACGGCTGTTTGGCCTCCGGTGTCAGAACGAGCGTGCCGTGGCAGATGAAAGCCGCCCCGACGTTCTGCCGGGCGATGTCTTTATAATTGTCCAACTTGTCCGCTTCCAAAACGATCTGCAACGGGGAGAAGTGACTGCCGTCGTTGAGTTCGATAAAGCCGAACGCGTTGCTGGCACGGATGGTTCTGGCCCAACCGGCAACGGTGATCTCTTTGTCCGCGAACGCTTCCGGCGCCTCATAAAGCTGACGAATGGTGGTTCTTTTCATGGTGATCTGCCTTTCTCGGTATAGTATTTTATAGCATTACCGTATCATTATACTCCGCTCATGCGGAAAATGCAAGACTTCACGCGCGATTTTTCATTTTTTCGCGTTTTTTGGAAAAGAGCGTTTTTCTTTTTGCGAAAATCCCCGAATCGGCTTGACAAGCGCGACTTTTTTCAGTATACTTTTAAATTGGAGAAAATCGGACTTTTTCCGTTTGCGGGGAGAGCCGATCGAATACATTTTTGGAGGGAAATTGATGGAACAGGCAAAACTTACCATGCTGAAAGAAAAAGCACGCGAGATCCGTCTTGGCGTGTTGGAGGGCGTTTACAGCGCTTCGTCCGGCCATCCGGGCGGTTCGCTTTCGATCGCCGACATTCTGTCGTATCTCTATTTTGAAGAGATGAACATTGACCCGAAGGACCCGAAAAAGGCCGACCGCGACCGTCTCGTCCTGTCCTAGGGCCACACCGCTCCCGCTCTGTACGCGGCACTCGCTCTGCGCGGCTATTTTGATCCCGCTCTGCTGAAAACGCTCCGCA
>JAGHUY010000230.1 GCA_018064545.1 Candidatus Apopatosoma intestinale
CCATATAAGAAATTCCCAGTTTTTTCAGATGAGCAATCGACTCTGCAAGTCGCGGTTTCGGGGTATCGGAAAACAGAATACACCCGATATATTCCCCGGCAAGAGAAGCGTAGATCGCGGTTTCTTCCTGTTCGGAAAACCGGATACCGGGGTTCCGCTCGCGCAGGAATAAGGGCGACCCGAAACAGGCTGTTGCGATATGGCCGTCGATCTCCACCAGAGCCGCCGTTCCTTTTCCGGGAATCTCCCGGCATTCTTCGATCATAATATTGAAACGGTCGGGATTCTCCGCGGAAAAAGCCTTGGCAAGCGGATGAGAAGAACGCGAGAGAACAGCCGAAGACAGGGCAAGAAATTCGCGGGAAGAGATGGCAGGAACGATCCGATCCACGCGGATTTTCGACTGCGTCAGCGTACCGGTTTTATCGAAAGCGATCACACCGATCTTAGCCGCCGCGTCAACCGCTTCTCCGCCCTTGAACAGAATACCGATGCGGGCACCGGCACCGATCGACGAAAAATAGGCAAGCGGAACCGATAAGACAAGTGCACACGGACAGGAAATGACCAGTAGCGTCAAGGCTTTTTTCAGCCATAGAAGCGGTTCTCCGCTGAAAAGCGACCCGAACGCGAAAACAATGACCGCGGCGAGCATCATGGCCGGCGTATAGGTTTTGGCAAAAGAGCGAATGAAATTTTCGTTTTTGGATTTTCTTTTTCCCGCTTCCGTCACCGCGTCGACAAGGCGGGATGCCGTGCTCTCGTCATACGGCCGATCGGCGGTCATCTCCACCGACCCGTTCAGGCAGAGATACCCCGATAAAACCCGTTCTCCGACAGACAGAGAGACAGGAATGCTTTCGCCGGTGATAGAAGAGGTATCAAAATCGGCACTTCCCACGGTAAGAACCCCGTCAACCGGTATTTTTTCCCCGGACACGACGGGAATCACGTCGCCTCTTTCAATCTCTTCCGGTTTTTTCTCGACAAAAGAGGTTCCCTTCCGGACGTGAACCGTCTTTTCGCTCAGATCGAGGATCATGGCTATTTTTTCTTTGGAACGGTCAAAGGCTTTATCCGAAAGATACTCCCCGACGGAATACAGAAACATGACGGCGGCCGCCTCGAAAAACTCCCCGATGCACAGAGCGCCGACGGTCGCGAAAGACATCAGCGTCCCCTCGGTAAAGAAGTCGCCGTGGGAAATCTCTTTTCCCGTATGGATCAGAATCGGGATCCCGTAAAACGCAAAAACGGCAAGAGACAGAACGGTTGCGACAAAAGACGGAACGAAAGACAAAAACGAAAAATGCGTCAGAAGAAAATCAAAGAGTAGAAGAACGCCCGCAATGGCAAAAGCCGGCACGGTATAGGATTGTTCTTCTTCCTCATGTTCTTCCCCGTCCAGCGCGTAGCCCCGCTCCTCAAAGCAACAGCCGCAGTCGCCGCAGCACGTCCCGGGTTTATGCGAATGCCCACAAGAGGGGCAAAGTTCTTCTTCGTTTTCTTTTTTATGAAATACTGACATTCTGATTCTCCTCTCTGATATGCGCCAATGCGAGTTCCAAAAGCAGTGCTACGTGGTCATCCGCCAAAGAGTACGTGACCGTCTGTCCCGAGCGGGACTGTCTTACAATGTTGGTATGACGGAGAACGGCAAGTTGATGGGAAACCGCGGATTGACTCATCTCCGCTTTTTC
>JAGHUY010000327.1 GCA_018064545.1 Candidatus Apopatosoma intestinale
CTTTACGACGCTTCCCCGATTCAGACCCTTAACTTCCAGAACCACGGGCGCATGCGGTGGGCACTTGCTCTTTTCTTTCTTTTCGCCATAGATTACGCGGCCAACCATCATTTTGATGATCTCGTCCTTCGTCGTCTCGGCGGTATTGACCGTGCCGATGGTTTCTCCGTCGCGCATGACGGTCACACGGTCGGAAATGCGATTGATCTCATCCATACGATGAGAGATGTATATCATACCGATGCCCTGAGCACGGAGGTCGTTCATAATATTGAAAAGTTCCTCCACCTCCGGCTGTGTAAGGGCCGCCGTCGGCTCATCAAGCACGAGAATCTTCGAGTTGTGGGAGATGGCCTTGGCAATCTCCACCATCTGTTGCTTTCCGACGGTCAGCGTTCCGAGTTTGACCTTTGGCGAAATGTCGATGCCGATACGGGCAAAGAGCGCCGCGGCATCTTCTTCCATCTTTTTATCGTCAATGATTATCCCGTTCATCGGTTCACGCCCGATGTAGATGTTCTGCGCTACGGTCAGATGATTCATCATATTGAGTTCTTGATGAATGATGCTGATGCCGGCTTTTTGAGATTCTCGGATGTCGGTGAAGTTCACTTTTTCTCCGAAAAGTTCTACCGTGCCCTCATCCTTGGTATAAATGCCGGTGAGAACCTTCATCAGGGTGGACTTGCCGGCACCGTTCTCGCCCATAAGCGCATGGACTTCGCCACGGCGGAGATCAAAGCGGACCTGTTTCAGCGCATGAACACCGGCAAACCGTTTATCAATGCCCTCCATTTTGAGGATTACTTCATTCATTGCCGTTTCCTCTCTGTCGATTGTTTTGGGATTTTGAGAATAAAATAAAAATGCACAAAAAAACTTTATTATGGTAAAGATTTTTGTGTATCTTGCTATATTAGTTTACCATATGCGGAACTTTTTTGCAAGACCTTTTCCCCGGACTTCTGTTTTTCGTGAAAAAGGTGCAACATTACCGGTGCGGCTTTGGTGAGAATGACCAAATATGGGACGGCCTCCAAAAAATGAGTTCAAGGCGTGATTGAAAAAACCACTGCCAATCCGAACGACTTGCAGTGGTTGGTCCTTTGATTCCGTTATAGCCCGAAAACGGCTTTGGCGTTTTCGTAGGTCGCGCGGACGACGGTCTCATAGTCGAGTCCCTTGATCTCCGCGATCTTTTCCGCCGTATAGCGGACGTAGCCGCTATGATTGATCTGCCCGCGCATGGGGACGGGGGCGAGATACGGCGCGTCCGTCTCGATGAGCAGGCGGTCGAGCGGCACGGCCTCGGCCGCGCGGCGCGTTTTTTCCGCGTTCGCGAACGTGACGACGCCGGAAAAGGACAGATAATAACCGCAGGCGAGAAAATCCGGCACCATTTCGGCACTGCCGCTGTAACTGTGGATGATGCCGCGCACGGCAGGAAACTCCCGCAGGACGGTGAGCACGTCGGCG
>JAGHUY010000185.1 GCA_018064545.1 Candidatus Apopatosoma intestinale
GTATAACCGCGGCTTCCTGGACGTCGATGACGCAACGGAGTATATGGAGAAATCCGATTCTTTTCTCTATGACCCGTTCTTGCTCCGCGACATGGACAAAGCCGTTTCGGTGATCGAGGACGCGATCGAAAACGAGAAGAAAATCACCGTTTACGGCGATTACGACGTTGACGGGATGACTTCCGTCTCCATTTTGCTCCGCTATCTTCACGGGAAAAACGCCAAAGCCGATTTCTATATTCCGTCCCGCGACACCGAGGGTTACGGACTGAATTGCGAGGCCATGGACGCTATAAAGGAATCCGGTACTGACCTTGTGATCACGGTGGACTCCGGCATTACGGCGGTCGAGGAAGTCGAATATGCGCACCGGATCGGGCTTTCCGTTGTGGTGACCGATCACCATCAGTGCCCCGTGATTCTGCCGGATGCCGATGCGGTGATCAACCCGCACCGTCCGGATTGCCCCTATCCGTTCAAGGACTTGGCCGGCGTCGGGGTAGCTTTTAAACTGATCTGTGCATTGGAACTGACCATGGTCGATTTCGGCCTATATCAGTTTAAAACTGTCAAAGAAATGTGTCGGAATTATGCCGAACTGGTTGCCATCGGCACCGTGGCCGACGTGATGCCGCTGGTCGGGGAGAACCGGTTTTTGGTTTACCTCGGTCTGAATCTGATGAAGAATACCAAGTGCTTAGGTCTCCGGGCTTTACTGAAAGATTGCGGTCTGGAAATAGACGAAACGTCCAACTATGTCACAAAACAGATAACCGCGTCCAATATTTCTTTTTCGGTAGCACCCCGTCTGAACTCGATCGGTCGTCTGGGCGACGCCGGGCGGGCCGTTCAACTGTTTCTGACACCATCACCCATTTTAGCTGACGTGATTTCGCTGGAACTTCACGACTATAACCGCGAAAGAAAAGAAACCGAAACCGCGATCATGGCGGAAGCAGAGAAGACCGTTTCCGAGAATCCGCTCATAGCCGATGACCCGGTCATGATCATCCCGGGAAACGGCTGGCATTGCGGCGTGATCGGGATCGTGGCATCCCGCATCTTAGAAAAGTACGGGAAACCGGTCGTTCTGATCTCATTTTCCGATGATTCCTCTGACGGTAAAGGCTCGGCCAGAAGCATTGAGGGGTTTGACATTTTTAAAGCGTTTTCCGCCTGTTCCGATTCCCTTGTCCGCTTTGGCGGTCATGAAATGGCGGCAGGGCTAACCGTGACACGCGATCAGATTGACCGTTTTCGTAAGAAAATGAGGGAATACTGCCGCATCCATTATCCGGACGGTCTTCCGCGTCCGACGTTGCAGATAGACTGTGAGATTCAGAACTCGGACATCGGATTTGATTTGCTCGACGAACTCTCTCTGCTGGAACCGTGCGGAGCGGGCAATCCCTCGCCGCTCTTTCTTCTGTCCGGCATTCGGATCGAAGATATGATCTCTCTGACTCAGAATAAACATACGAAATTGATGATAAACGGAGAGAACGGTGAACGCGTTCCGGTCCTTTTCTTTAACCGGAATCTGAAAGAGGAAGACTATGTCATCGGTGATACCGTGGACTTGGTTTTCCATCTGGACAGCAATGATTTTCGTGGCGAGACGACGGTTCAGTTGAATGGCGAAGACATCCGGCTGAGTGCCTGTGTTCTGGAAGAATACCGGAAAGCCGACGATTTTTGGCGCGATATTCTGACCGGGAAGACGCTTTGTCCGACGGATGATTATCCGTCCCGGGATGATTTCGCCGCCCTGTATCTGTCTTTGCGGCGGCTCATCAGCGGGGGAAAAACGGAATGTACCATGAGAGGCCTTCTGCGGCTGCATCCGTCGTTTTCCTACATAAAACTCAGCATTATGCTTGCTGTTTTGAGTGACTGCGATTTGCTGATCATGAAAAAAACGGGAACAGGCAGTTTTCGCGTCACGTTGCCGCCGACGAAAGAAAAAAAGAATCTGATGGAATCCCCCGCGATGCTGAGAATCCGAAAAGAATAAAACGGCTCATAGCCGTCAGGAGTATCTATGTTTTACGGAATTGATCGTCTTCTGTACATTTTGGAAAACACCGGGAAGACGTATGATTTGGATAAAATAAAAAGCGCGTATGAGTATGCCAAGGAACTGCACAGCGGACAGTACCGGAAGAGCGGAGAAGAGTATATCAACCATCCGATCGCTGTCGCTGAGATCGTAGCTGGACTCGGTCTGGATACCGATTCGCTTTGCGCGGCGCTTCTGCACGATACGGTGGAGGATTGTTCCGAGCGGACTGATCTTGACAAGATCAAAAAAATGTTCGGCCCGACGGTGGCAGAGCTCGTTGACGGACTAACAAAACTCGTCAAGATTCCGTTTGAAGACAAAGAAGACGAGCACATGGAAAATCTGCGCAAAATGTTCTTTGCCATGGCCAAGGACATCCGCGTGATCTTTATCAAACTGGCCGATCGCACGCATAATATGCGGACTTTGGCGGCTCAGCCGGAAGAGAGCCGGAGACGGATCGCGCTCGAAACCATGCACGTCTATGCGCCTCTTGCTCACCGTCTCGGTATGCAGAAGATCAAGCAGGAACTGGAAAACCTCGCGCTGTCCTATCTTGACCCGATCGGGTACAACGAAGTCCAGGAGGACATCAATAAGAAGTACGGCATGAGTTGCCATTTCATTGACAGCACCAAGAAACAGATTCAGGATGTGTTAAGTCAGAACGGACTCCATCCCACGATCGAAGGGCGCGTCAAATCGGTATACAGCATTTATCGGAAGATGTATCAGCAGAACAAGAGTTTTGATGAAATCTACGATTTTTATGCGGTGCGAATCATTGTGGACAGCGTGGCTGAATGCTATTCCGCTCTCGGCTATATCCATGAATTGTACAATTCGGTTCCCGGGCGATTCAAAGATTATATCTCGACTCCGAAAACCAATATGTACAGTTCTCTTCATACCACGGTCATCGGGCACGACGGTATTCCGTTTGAAGTGCAGATCCGCACGTGGGAAATGCACCATATCGCCGAATACGGTATCGCGGCGCACTGGAAGTATAAAACCGGTGACAAGACCGGCGACGATATTGACAAGAAACTGGAATGGATCGCGAAACTGGTCGAGGATGAGTCAACGACGGCCGATCACGACGACTTTCTGGCGGCGATCAAGATGGACATTTTTCAGGATGAGACGTTTGTCTTTACACCGAAAGGCGACGTGTTCAGCGTGCCTCAAAATGCCACCTGCATCGACTTTGCCTATCAGATTCACTCCGAAGTCGGCAATCACATGGTCGGTGCCAAGGTCAACGGCATGATCGTTCCGATCGATCGGCAGTTACAGAACGGCGAGATCGTGGAGATTCTGACGTCCTCTTCGGCGAAGGGGCCGAGCCGCGACTGGCTGAATATCGTCAAGACCAGTTCTGCCAAAGCCAAGATCCGCCAATGGTTCAAGAAAGAGAAGAGAGAAGAGAATATCATCGAAGGACGGGAGGAAATTCTGTCCGAAATCCGGCATTATAACCGTTCCTACAACGAGGAACAACTGGCTGAGATCATGACGAATCTGGCGTCACGTCTCGGCATGAACAATGCCGATGATCTGTGTAATATGATCGGCTACGGAGGTCTCTCGCTTTCCAAGATCACGGGGCGTATCCGGGAAGAGTTTGACCGTGTCGTTTCTCCGCAGGAAGAAGAGGTCATCACCGACGTCTCACAGGTTCAGACCGTTTCCAACCCGACTTTGCGAAAGCACACCGACGGTATTATCGTGGACGGCGTGGATGGGTGTCAGGTCAAATTTGCCAAGTGCTGTAACCCGCTTCCGGGGGATTCCATCATCGGCTTTATCACCAAGGGTTATGGGATTTCGATTCATAAGGGGGACTGCCCCCACGCTCTTTCCATGATGAAAGAGAATCCGGATCGCTTTGTGCGCGTAGAATGGGCCAAGGGCAATGACGAGAACGGATCGTTTGGACAATATGAAGGCGTCATGCGCGTTTTTGCCGAAGACCGCATTTCCATGCTGGCCGACATCAGCGGTGCTTTGGCGGAGATGCACGTCTCCATTCTGCAAATCAATTCACAAAAGAAAGGCGCGGATCAGAGTATCATTTGTCTCGGAATTGCCTGTAAGAATCTGGGGCATTTTGAGAGCATCGTGGCCAGAATCCGCGGGATCAAGGGCGTGTTCTCGGTGGAACGCGGGTATTCCCAGTAAAGGAGAACGGATATGAGAGCAGTCATTCAACGGGTATCATCGTCTTCCGTCGTGGCAGACGGGGTGCCGACCGGCAAGATAAGCGTGGGGCTTACCGTTCTTCTCGGTGTCCGGAAAGGGGACAGCGAGCGGGATGCCGACGCGTTGGCCGTCAAGATCGCCAAACTCCGCATTTTCTCTGATGAGAACGATAAACTGAATCTCAGCGTCAAAGACGTCGGCGGAAGCGTTCTTGTGATTTCAAACTTTACGCTTTACGCGAATTACGCCCACGGAAACCGTCCCGATTATTTCGCAAGCGAAGCCCCGGAACGGGCAAATGAATTGTATCTGTATTTTGTCGAACAGTTAAAAAAAGAGATTCCCGTTGTGGAAACCGGCGTTTTCGGCGCTCACATGGATTTGGATATTCAAGGCAGCGGCCCGATCACGATCGTCATGGACAGCGAAGTATTGTTAAAAAAGGACTGAGAAAGTATGATTCTGAAAATAAAAGGCGACATCCACGAATACTATGTACAGACGCTTGCCATGCTGTTTTTCCCCGGTGAGAAGTTCTCCAAGGCGGAGTCCGAAGAGGACGGGCATCCGGTCGCGGACATTGCCTTGACGGAAAACGAGAACGGAGCTACCGCGATCGTCTTGATCAAAAACGGTGAAAAAAGCGTGGAAAAGGCCTATTTTGAACCGTTTTCAGAGGGAAAATCGCCTGAAAAAGTTCGGAAGATTGCCGTTGGCAAGGCATTTTTCCAAGCCGCCGGAAAACTCACCGGCATTACCCCGCAATGGGGGATTCTGACCGGTGTCCGTCCGTCGAAACTGGCGTTGCAGGAGTTTGAGCATGGAGCGACCAAGACGGAAGTCCGCGCCAAATTGACCGGAGAATATCTCGTCAATGCAAAAAAGGCATTTTTAGCCAGCGATACCGCATATAATGAGAGGAAAATCATCGCTTCGGCCCCGAAAAAGTCATGCAGTCTCTACATTTCCATTCCGTTCTGTCCATCCAGATGCCGGTATTGCTCCTTTGTCTCCTATACCTCTCCCAAACTTTTGGGGCTTCTTGACGGGTATCTGAATCAGCTCTGTACGGATATTGTCGATGAAGTCCGTCAAATCTATGATTTGGGACTTTCGATCGCTACAATTTACGTCGGCGGAGGCACGCCGACTACATTAAACGCCGCAGAACTCGAAAAACTTCTCTCGGTGATCACGAAAACCGTTCGTATGTATGAGACGAAGGAGTTTACCGTGGAAGCCGGACGGCCGGATACGATCGACCGTGAAAAATTGGAGATTCTGAAAAAGTACGGTGTTTCCCGTGTCTGCATCAATACGCAGACGCTGAATAACGAAGTGTTGGAATTGATCGGCCGTCGCCATACCGCAGAGGACTTTTACCGTGCCTTTGAGCTCGCAAGGGAAGTCGGCATCCGTCAGATCAACACCGATCTGATCGCCGGACTGCCGGGAGAGGGCTTCGGCAGTTTTTCGGCCACCATGGATGAGATTCTCCGTCTCCGCCCGGAAAATCTGACACTTCATACGCTTTGCATCAAGAACGCGGCCGAGTTTTCGCAGATTCGTTCGGACATCATTGACCGCGGGCAAAGTCTCGCCACGAAACTTGTGGATTACGCCCATGTTTCGGCAAAAAATGCGGGCTATATGCCGTATTATATGTATCGTCAGAAGAACACGCTGGACAATTTGGAAAACGTCGGGTTCTGTCTGCCCGGCCACGAGGGTCTGTATAACATATACATGATGGAAGAAATCCACAGCATTTTTGCCGTGGGTGCCGGCGCGGTGACCAAACTCGTCAGCCGTGATCTGGAAAAGATCGAGCGGGTCTTTGAGTATAAATACCCGTATGAATATTTATCGGAAGAAAATGAGAACCGGAAGAAAGAGAAGCGGGAGAAGATCGTTTCTTTCTACCGGGATATTTGGTAAAAGGAGGCAACGGGATTGACCGTTCAAGACATTTCTTTGGCTGACAAATCGGAACAAAAACGTTTTATTCTGTCGTGCGAAAGAGCCTATCAGAATCAAATCCGCAAAATCGCAACGGCACTGTCCGAAGATAAGGACGTTTTCTTTTTGATGCTGACCGGTGGCAGTTGCTCCGGCAAAACGACGTCATCCGAACTGCTGAAAGCGGAACTGGCAAAGCGGGGAAGACGCGCCGTCATCGTTTCCATCGACGATTTCTACCGTGACAGGGAGGAAATCTCCCGTAGTGGGATTCCCGATTATGAATCCGTGTCCGCGATCGACTTGGACTTTTTTATTTCCTGCGCTTCTTTGATTCAGTCCGGCTATACGGTCATGCTTCCGCAGTTTGATTTTCAGTTGGGACGACGCTCCGGTTTTATTCCTTATACACCGGAGAAAGACGATCTGATCGTTTTTGAAGGGATTCAGGCACTGTATCCCGAAGTGATCGGCGTTTTCCCCCATAAACGCGTTCAAACGGTCTATACTGCCGTTGGAGATGATCTGACGATCGGTGAAACCGTTTTTGACGCCAGAGAGATTCGACTGATGCGCCGCATCGTCCGGGATTATCGGTCGCGGAGTTCCTCCGTCGGACGGACGCTTTCGCTGTGGGATCAGGTCATCCGGAACGAAGAACGGAACATTCTGCCAAACGTTCAGAATCCGACCTATTCGGTCAATTCGCTGCTGGCGTATGAAGTCAACGTCATCAAACCGTTTGTTTTGAACAAAGAAATGTATGATTTTTCCGTGAAAAAGGAACGGGATTTGTTCGAATACTGGATGGAAAAGTTGAACCGGATCGAAGAGATTCCGGCAAAACTCGTTCCGAAAAATTCCGTATTCCGTGAATTTATCGGATAAAAAATGAATCCGAAGAAAGGAGAATAAGCCGATGCCGGACAAAAAAAGCGAGCCGAGAATCCTATCCGGCGTACTGGTTCTGACATTTTCCAATATTCTCGTAAAACTGCTCGGTTTGTTCTTCAAAATCCCTCTGCACGCCTTTTTGGGCGATCAGGGGATGGGCTATTTCAATATCGCCTATAACATTTTTGTTACCTTATATATGGTCTCGACGGCGGGACTGCCGATCGCAATCTCGATTCTCGTCTCCCGCAGTCGGACGCTGGGGCGGAAGAGGGAAGTGCGGCGCATCTTTTACAGTGCGCTCTCCGTCTTTTTGCTCCTCGGTGTGATCGGCACGTCGATCATGATTTTCGGCGCGGCGTCGCTTGCCGAATGGATGGGAAGCCCCAATTCCTATCATTGTATCATGACCGTCGCTCCGACACTGTTTTTTATTTGTATATCCAGTGCGATCCGAGGGTATTTTCAAGGACATCAGAACATGGTACCGACGGCCACCTCAGAGGTGATTGAGGCGATCGGAAAGTTCGCCATCGGAATTGCCCTCGGAAAATATGCCATTTCCAAAGGGTATTCGCTGGAAATCGCGGCGGCTTACGCAATTGCCGGCATCGGAATCGGCGTTGCGGCCGGCATGATCTATCTGACGGCCGCGAAGATCATCCGGGGAAACGATCGCGGAGAATCATCCGAAATTGAAACTACAACTTGCAGCAGCCGGAAAACCATCTTACGGCAACTGATTTCCATTGCCGTTCCGATCACGATCAGCGCCGTAGCACTGAATCTGACCGGGATCATTGATTCCTTTACCATTATCAACCGCATGAGTGCCTACGTAACGACCGAGGAAGCCGAGGCGGCCTACGGAAATTACAGTACGCTTGCCGTGACACTATCTCATCTGCCATCGGCCTTGATCACACCGATCGCATCGGCTCTGACCGGCTTTGGCGTCCGCCGGGGCATCGGGACAGCGGGAACGCGGCCAATCGATCATGAATACCGCCATCAAATTTGCCGCGACGATCTCCATTCCGTGCGCCATGGGCTTATCCGTTCTTTCCAAGCCAATATTGAATCTTCTTTTCAATAGAAGCGGAACTAAGGCCGCGTCCGTGGAAAGTGCCGCGCCACTGTTGTCGGTTTTGGCGTTGTCCGTTTTCTTTACGGCAATGCTGTCGGTCAGCAATTCGATCCTGCAATCTCATAAATTAGAGAGAAAACCCATTATATCGATGTTTTGCGGAGCCGGTGTAAAGTTGATCCTCAACTT
>JAGHUY010000053.1 GCA_018064545.1 Candidatus Apopatosoma intestinale
CGTTCGACATCGTCTTTCTCGATCCCCCGTATGCCGAAAAACTCCTGCCCCGCGTCCTCTGTGCGCTCTACGACGGCGAGATGGTGAAAAGCACCAGTATCCTCGTCTGCGAGGATGAACGCGAACTCGACGTCGAGGGTGACGTCCTGCTCTCCGAACGCTATGAGGTCATCAAAAAAGCACAGTACGGCCGGGTGCACATCGCCTATCTGCGCCCGAAGACGGAGGACTAGCATGGAAAAACCGGAAAAGACCGCCCTCATCGCCGGGACGTTCGATCCCGTCACCGTGGGGCATCTGGACGTCATCCGGCGCACGGCCGCCCTCTATGACCGCGTGTTCGTGGCCGTCTGCCGCAATGAGGCGAAAACGCCTCTGTTTTCCGAGGAAACGCGCCTTGCCGCGCTCGCCGTCGCCGTCCGCGACCTTGCGAACGTCGAGGTGCTCCGCGGCGAGGGACTGACCGCCGAGTTTGCCCGCAAGATCGGCGCTGACGTCATCGTCAAGGGCGTGCGGAATGAAGCGGACTTTGCCTACGAGCGGGATATGGCAGACTATAACCGCTCGGTCTCCGGCATCGAAACGCTGTTTCTCGCGGCCTCCCCGGAGACGGCCGCCGTCTCCTCCACTCTCGTCCGCGAGCGGCTCACAAACGGCGAGAGCATCGCCGACCTCGTCCCCGCTTCCGTCCTCCCCTTGCTTCGCCCATAAACAAAAATTTTTGAAGAGTCAAGAGGGACTTTTTACAAAAAGTCCCTCTTGTCGTCACCGCAGTGACGAAACGCCCCTGCGGCCCTTTCTTTTTGATAGCTTTTTCTTTCGGGCCTGCCCACGCGAAAGAAAAAGCGGATTCCCTCTTTCGCTTTATCTTCTTTTTTTATTTGATACAATAGTATAAAATAAAGCAATCCCCTGCCGCCGCAAGGGATTCTTTTTTTTGCACGAAAAAACGTGTCCGTTTCTGAAAACCGAAAACTGAAAACTGAAAACTTTTTTCCCAAAACCTCTTGCAATTTACCGCCTTTTCCATTATAATAAAGAAAAAGTGGATGAAAGTGGCATCTTTGTGGCGCAAAGTGGTGATTTTCCACAAAGTTTTCCACTTTTCCACAAAAATACGAGTACGAGAGGAGGAATCATTCATGTTTTTGGGCGAGTATCGGCCGACCGTGGACGCCAAAGGGCGTTTCTTCATGCCGGCGAAGTACCGGGACGAACTGGGCAACGCCTTCGTCATCACCAAGGGAACGGATTCCTGTCTCTCCGTTTATCCTCTCCCCTACTGGGAGACCTACGTACAGAAGATCGAGGCTCTGCCTGTCGCTCAGGCCGTGAAGATTCGCCGCTTCGTGTTTGCGAACGCCTGCGACGTGGAACCGGACGCACAGGGGCGCGTGCTTCTGTCCGCCGACCTCCGCGCTTACGCCGGCATCGGTAAGAACGCCGTCGTGCTGGGACTCGGCTCCTATCTGGAAATCTGGTCGGAAGACGCTTGGGCGAAACAGAACGGCACGGATGACGCCGCCGAAGTACAGTCGCTCATGCTCTCCCTCGGGTTCTGAACTATGGAAGAAATCCATTTTTCGCATTACTCCGTCATGCTTCCGGAGTGCCTTGAAGCACTCGCCGTGAAACCCGACGGTATCTACGTGGACGCCACGCTCGGCGGCGGCGGGCACTCGCTTGCCATCGCCAAACGCCTCGGTCCTGCCGGTCGTCTGATCGGCATCGACACCGATACGGACGCGCTCGCGGCGGCCGGCAAACGGCTCGAAGAATACCGCGACCGCATCACCTTTGTCCACGATAATTTTGAAAACGTCGATCGTATCCTCGATTCTCTTTCGATTCCCGAAATCGACGGCGCGATCATCGACCTCGGCGTTTCGTCTTTCCAACTCGATACGCCGGAGCGCGGTTTTTCGTATCAGAACGAGGCCCCGCTCGATATGCGCATGAACGCGACGGGCTCGCCCGAGGAATCGTTCTCTGCCTATACCGTCGTCAACACCTATCCGGAATCGGAATTGCGCCGCATCTTATTTGAGTACGGCGAGGAAAACATGGCTCCCCGCATCGCGCAGGCGATTGTACGCGCGCGCGAGGTTTCGCCGATCCGCACCACCACGGAACTGGCGGAACTGGTGAAAAGCGTCATGCCGAAAAAGGCACTGATGACGGGGCATCACCCCGCCAAACGGACGTTTCAGGCCATCCGCATCGAGGTCAATCACGAACTTTCGATCATCGAACCTACCCTGCGCACCCTCGTCTCCCGGCTGAAAAGCGGCGGACGCCTCGCGGTGCTGACGTTCCACTCGCTCGAAGACCGCGCGGTCAAGCAGACGTTCGCTTCCCTCGCACAGGGTTGCACCTGCCCGCCGTCGTTTCCGGTCTGCGTGTGCGGCAACCGCCCGAAAATCACTTTATATAATAAGAAGCCAATCCTGCCAAGCGAAGCGGAACTCGCTGAGAACAACCGTTCGCACAGTGCCAAACTCCGTGTAGCAGAAAAGATATAAAAGGCCCCCTCTTCAAAAAAAGAAAAAGAAAGAGAAAAGGAAAAGAAACAAAGAAGAAGAAAAAAGGAGCGCCCATGGCAAACAAGAAGGAACATTCTCTGTCCCGCCTCATTCGCGGCCTCACCACCGACGTACCGAGCGGCGGCGTGCGGTACAAAACCGTGCGTTCCGAGGAAAAGAAACCGTTTCCCGTGTCGTTTGTGATCGTTGCCCTGCTCATCACAGCCATGCTGATGCTCATCGTCTTTTCGTTTGTTCAGATCACGCGCGTGCGTTCGGAGATCAACCGCGTGCAGGAGCAGATTTCGGAGATGGAAAAAGAGATCGGGGAAAGACAGCGCGACATCGATGAGAAGTACCGTGACGTCGACTTTGAGGAGCGGGCGTCGGAACTCGGCATGACGGGCGGGAAAACCGCGCGGGTACTGCCGCGGGCGTCGGAAAAAGAGAT
>JAGHUY010000125.1 GCA_018064545.1 Candidatus Apopatosoma intestinale
GCGTTCTGTCTTCGGAGGCGAAACTCAAACGCCGTATCGTGGGACAACTGGAAGAGATCCGCGAGAAATACGGGATGCCGAGAAAGACGCTCGTGATTTACGAAGATTTGCTCCCGCAGTACTCGGCGGAGAGTTTCATCGAAAACTACAACGTCATGCTGGTACTGACCGAGGAGGGCTATTTCAAGAAGATCACGAAACAGTCGCTCCGCGGAAGCGACGAGCAACGGCTCAAAGAGGGCGATAAAATCCTCGCGATGGAGGAGGCGGAGAATATCTCCGAGGTCATCTTCGTCGGCTCGCTCGGCAACCTCTACCGCGTCAAGGTGAGCGACTTCGGCACCTGTAAGGCCGGGGAACTCGGCGACTTCCTGCCGGCCAAACTCAAAGCCGAAGAGGGCGAGAAAATGCGGATGATGAAAGTGAATCCGAAGTACGACGACAGTGCCGAGATCGTTTACGTCTTTGAAAACGGACGTGCCGTCCGCGTGCCGATGTCGGCGTATCTAACGAAAACACCGCGAAAGAAACTGGTGAACGCCTATTCCGACAAATCGCCGCTGGTACGCGCGTTTTACGAGGAGACGAAAAACCCGCTCGATCTTTTCTTGCGGAGCGGCAACAAGGGCATCACCGTAAACGCCAGACTGATCCCGCAGAAAGTGTCCCGCACGGCGGCGGGGGCTTTGATCTACGAACTGAAAAAAGGGCAGAGTGTGGAGTTTGCCACCGCCGATCTTGACGCAGTTCCCGAGTCGGCCAAGTGCCGCAAGATCAAGGTGCCGGCCACCGGTTCTTCCTTATAATATTTAAATCGTTACGGGAGGGAAACTATGAATATTGCCATCGTGTTTGCCGATAAGACCTATGCCAGAATGCTCGAACTCTCGCTTGCGGAAAAGGGTGCCGTCTGTTCCGTCGTCTCCCCGGAGGAGATCACGCCGGACACGGAGGCGGACTTTGTCCTGCTCGACGCCGGTTGTCTTAACGAGGCAAGACCGCGCCTGCCGTCCGGGGTGTCCGTCATTCTGATCGGGACGGAAAAACAGGTGCGTGCCATGCGCGAGGAGGACTTGGCGTCGCTCTTTTTGCTTTCCCGACCGTTCCGGATGGAGAGCCTGTACGGCGTGATCTTCAACGGCTCGTCCGAAACCGCCGACCGCGATACCGAAAGAAGCCACTTCGGCATCGTCATGGACGGTGTCAAACGCTGTGTCTACGTCCGCGGGGAGCAGGTCTATCTCTCCAAGCGGGAATACGAACTGTTCGCCCTGCTCATGCAGAACCGGGGCAAGGCGGTCTCCCGGGCAGAAGCCGGTGAGATTTTCGCCGGGGACGAGACGGAGCAACGGAGCAACGTCGTGGACGTGTATATCAAGTATCTGCGCGAAAAGATCGACGAACGGTTTGACATCAAACTCATCAAGACTGTCCGCGGTACGGGGTATATGATACAATAAATAGGGAAGAGAGGGAAGCCCCTAAGAGAGGGAAGCCCCTCTCTTTTTTATTTGCCGCCGATTTACCACGCTGTCACCTCATCCGTCGCGGTTTCACCGCGCCACCTTCCCCGGCTGGGGAAGGCTATTTGTTTGACTCTCCCGCGACGGTACGCCTTCAAATTATCATCAAAAACAAAATCGCATTTTATGCTGATTGCCTCGTCTGTTGTTTTTGCCACCTGTTTTATTAGCCTTCCCCTTGGGGAAGAGGGACCGGCAAAGCCGGTGGATGAGGTGTCTGAAAACTGAATGCTGAAAACTGAAAACTTTTTTCATTTTTTCTCTTGACAAACCTGTTTTGACGGTGTATAACTGTATTAGCATGAATAGTACACATGAAAGGAGAGGCCATGATTACGATTGACATCCGGTCGCGCACACCGATCTACGAACAACTTGTGGCGGCAATCTCATCGCTGGTACTCACCGGCGCGATGAAGCCCGACGAGCCGGTGCCGAGCGTGCGGGCACTGGCGGGCGAGCTGTCCGTCAACCCGAACACGGTGCAGAAAGCGTTTACCGAACTGGAACGCCGCGGCGTGCTGTACAGCGTGCCCGGCAAGGGACGGTTTGTTTCGGGTGAAGTGGGCAGACTACGGGAAGAAGAAAAAGAAGAGGCGCGTAAAGCGCTTCGGCAAGCGATCCGGAAAGGGCTGGCATCCGGCCTGACACCGGAGGAAATCGCCGCGATTGCGGCGGAAACGGGAGGGAAGAACGATGATTGAGATTCGGAATATCACCAAACGGTATGACGAGGTGCTCTCGCTCGACCGCGTATCGACGACGATCGGCGGCGGTTCGATCTTCGGCCTCGTCGGCTCCAACGGCGCCGGCAAGAGTACGCTTCTCCGCATCATGGCGGGTGTGTTCAAGCCGGATGAGGGAGACGTATACTACGACGGTAAAAAGGTCTGGGAAAACCCGGCAGTCAAACAGGAGATTTTCTATATTTCCGATGAAGAATACGCCATTCCCGGCACCAATCCCGACGACATGATGCATTTTTACCGGGCGTTGTACCGCTCGTTTGACGAGGCGTATTATGCCAGACTCTGTGAGATGTTCCGCATTGAGAGAAAGCGGGCGCTCTCCACGTTTTCCAAGGGCATGAAACGGCAGGTCGATATTGTTTTGGCGCTCTCCTGCCGCCCGAAAGTCCTCCTTTGCGATGAGACGTTTGACGGACTTGATCCCGTCATGCGGCAATTCGTCAAAAAACTGATCTGCGAAGAGGTGGCCGAACGGGGACTGACCCCGATCATCGCCTCCCACAACCTGCGCGAACTCGAAGATTTGTGCGATCACATCGGGCTCATCCATCGTGGCGGCATCCTCTTTGAGAGCGACATCGACGAGATGAAGAGCGGCGTGCGCAAGGTGCAGATGGTACTGGAAGGGGAAAACGACATTACGACCCTTGCCCCGCTTCATCTGATCCGCTATCGCAAGACCGGCAGTATCGTGTCGTTTATCGCGCGGGACGATGATTTTACGGTGGAAGAAAAGATCAAATCGCTCGCCCCGACGTTCTATGAAATTCTCCCGCTGACGCTGGAAGAAATCTTTATTTCGGAAATGGAGGAAAAAGGATATGACTTTACGGAAATCCTCGAACAGAAGTAACGCGCCGTTTGCCGGAACGCTGACGCTGTTTGCCTCTCATCTGCGGCAGGGGTGGTCGGCACTTCTCGTCTACTCGCTGATCGCCGTTTGCGTGCCGCTTTTGTCGCTTCTCGGCATCTCCGGCTCCCGCATGGGCGAACAACTCTATGAGCTCGTCTATGCCTCCGGCGGAGAAGTGGTTTTCTACGTTGCCTGCGGTATCGCGGCCATGGTTGCCGCCGCCTATACGTGGCGGTATCTGCATGAACGCAAACACAACTATTTCGAGAGCAAACTCCCGTACCGCCGTGAGGCGTTATACACGGGCAGCGTTTTATACGGCTTGGTGCTCTTTGTCCTGCCGCTTCTTCTCATGGTTGGCATTTTCGCCGTGCTCGGGCTTGTTACGATTCCGGCGGCGGTGAATAACCCGGATATTATGCTACCGGTGACCGCTCTCGCACAGTATCTCTCGGCACTTCTCCGGTATTTCCTCTATTCCGTTGCGTCTTACGTCATGTTTTTCTCTGTTTTCACGCTTGGCGCGGTGATCTGCGGACACATGGCGATGGCGATCGGGTTCTCCGTTTTTCTGCTGTTCTTCTTCGTGCTGTTCGGACTGCTCAATGAAGAGTTGTTCTTCCATATCACGGGAATGGAAATCGATGCTTGCACGCTCCTTGACATTCTGAAAATTTCCCCGATTAACGTGT
The DNA here is from genome assembly GCA_018064545.1 of Candidatus Apopatosoma intestinale. GTDB lineage: Bacteria > Bacillota > Clostridia > Oscillospirales > CAG-272 > Apopatosoma > Apopatosoma intestinale. The sequence continues at coordinate 3,818 of JAGHUY010000125.1, forward strand.
TCCGGTGGGTCGGCAAGTTTGAAGGGCAGCCGCTCGGCGTAACGGCTTTACACAGTCTTTGGATGGCTCTCGGCGGCGTGGGCGTTCTCGTCCTCGGGCTGTTCGTTCACCACATCCGCAAATCGGAGCGCACAGGGCTGGCGTTTGCGTTCCCCGTGATCGGACAAATTTTCAAATACGCGGTGCTGTATCTGGCACTCGGCGCAGTCGGGCTTTTCGTCCATGCTACCGGCGGGTCGTTCATCATCGGGATCCTTTTGATGGCCGTTGTCGGCTTCGGCGGCAACCTCGTGATCAACATGATTTTGCAAAAGAACTTCCGTCGCGGGCTGTTCCGCGGATGGAAAGGGCTTCTCATCCTGTACGTCGTGACAGTTGTGCTGTACGTTTTCGCGGAAGCCGGACTGGCGTTTCTGCCGCCCGCCTCCCGGTGCGAGAGTATTTCCTATGAGCTGATTGACGAATCGGGCAAATTTCAGTATTTCTCCTATCCCAGGACGATCCGTCTGACCGAAAAGGACGATATCGAAAAGTTTACTTCGTATCTGCGTCCTCACTCCTATTCCATCCGTCTGAAAACACAGGAGGACATCGATTGGTTTGACAAGGGACCGGTTGAGACGGTTTCGGTCAGGTATCAGCTGAAAAGCGGCTTGGCCGTGCGCGCCGCTGCTTACTGCCCCAAAAACTTTAACGAGATCCTGCAACGCGAGGGGCTGTATACGGAAGCGGGTCTGGCGGCATCGCTACGGGAATTTGTCGCCGACGTTGACCGTTTGACGGCCATGTCCACGCTCTCCGGGATGAATTTTGTCCTTTCCGGAAAAGAGGCAAGAGAACTTCTCCTGTGCATGGTCTCCGAGTGGGAGGAACGGTACGATCTGATCGAGGGACTGCCCAAATATAACGGGATCGCGTTTACGGTGTTGCTCCATAACTACGGCGGCTCCTATGTTTATTATGAGTTTCCCGTCTATGAGGAGATGACAAAGACGATGGCACTCGCCGAAAAGCTGCTTCCCGATATGATTCTTTCCGTCGATGACGTCATTTCCGAAATGATCAAGGCAAAGGTTACGCTGAATTATTGGTCGGCGGAGTCCGGCGATTTCAGCTACAAGATTTTCTTGGAGGGAGATCGGGGGAAAAAGGTCATGCGGGATTTCTTCGACTGTCTGAGCGTGGAATCGGATGAAGGACAATTCACCGAGGTCTATTGGATGATCGAGACAGACGATAACACCTATTCGGTAGATCGAAGCGGCTTCTACGATCCCGCCCTGTTCCGCGATCTGTTTGGACTTGGCGACGAACCCGCTGTGAAAATCTCATAAAACAGAAAAAGCGTCTGCCGTCGGCAGACGCTTTTTCTGTGGATTCTGTTATTTCAGTTCGGAAACAAAGTAAGCGCGGGAGAAAGCGTTGAGGCCCTTCTCATCGAGCAGGGTAACGCGGAAATACGGCTCCCATGGCAAATTTTCTACCGTGCGGCAGACATCGAGATAGGGGTTCATATCAAACGTGGCTTCGGTCAGCAGCTTGCCGTCGTCGCCGACGTTCTGGAATCTGGTAAAGCGGCGTTCCGTCGAAACGGAGATGCGGGCGCAGGGAGAGGCGACGACGTGGAGAATCCCGTCCTCGATGGTCAGCTCCTTGATCTGCGGGCCGGCGGAGGCATAGAAATCGCCGCGTTCAAGGGCGCCCATGACGGTCGGGTAGTCCAGTTTTTCGGCCTTTACCATGATATGACCGCCGAAGCAATGCGACAGACGGTGAGCATCGTCGGTCGCCAGCGGATAGACGTGCTTGCCGGCGCGGAGCATATCCTCGATCGGGCGCATATCGCAGTCCAGATGATAGCCCTCGACATAACAGCCGGTGTTCATAAACTCCACGCCCCATACGCCCTCGAGTCCGGCATAGTCTTCATAGTTCTGCAAGGACCAGTAGGGGTGGTTATACGAGACGAGAAAGCCCATGTCGTTTGCCTTTTTCACCAACCCGTTGATGTAGTCGAGCGCGTAACGGAAATCCGTGGACTGGTTTTCACGCATATCGTCGGTGATGAAATGTTTGCTCTTTTCCGGAATGCGCTGTTCCACAAAAACCGGCATTTTCGTCTGCTTCGGGTCCTTGGCATAAAAATTCAGATGATAGCACGGCCAAAATGAAAAGTTGGTTTCCTTAGTCCATTTATTGACGGCAAATTCATAGGACAGAATGGGCAAAAAGTCCTCGTCGGCGAGGTCGTCGTGCGGCACCATGATCTCGTGATCGGTGAACGCGACGATCGAATAGCCCTGCTCCTTGTAGCGGGCTTTGGTCTCCTCCGGTGTCCAACTGCCGTCGGATACGGTGGTGTGCATGTGCATATTGGCTTTGTAGAATTGCCCATTTTCGGGCAGAAGATATTGTTTCATGGGATGATCGCCTCTTTTTCGTTTTTTAACAGTATAGCACAGTGAAACCGAAAAGGCAAGGATTCCGGCAGATTGGCCTGAAAAGTACCGAAATCCCGCCTTTTTACCAAAAAGTGTCGGATTTTTTTGATTGACCGCCGCTTTCCGGCCATGTTACAATAGAAACGAAAAATGAAAAGGAGATCAAACTATGAAAAAAATTCCTGCTTTAGCATTAACTCTTTTGATGATCGTTTCTGTCCTGTTGCTTCCTGCCTGCGGACCGAAAAAGGAAGACGGTAACGAAATTGCCATCACGGTCGTCGTGGTGGATGACAAGGGTGAAGAAACCAACCATGAAATCAAAACGACACGCGCGTATCTGGCCGACGCTCTGCTCGATGAAAAGATCGCGTCCGGTGCGATGACGGAATACGGTCTGATGATCGACACGGTAGACGGTCTTCTCGCCGACTGGAATACGAACGGCGCGTACTGGGCGATCTATGTCGGGGAAGAGATGGCCATGGTCGGGGCAAGTTCGCTGGAACTTTCGGACGGCGGCGTTTATCGGTTGGTCTATTCAAAATGAGACAGAAAACTCTGACCCGTCTGCGTGAGATGGCTGTGTTTGCCATGCTCGGCACGCTGATGTTTCTGTCGAAACAACTGCTGGAATTTCTGCCCAACATTCATATGTTGGCGCTCTTTACTTGCGTTTATACACTTGTATATCGTATAAAAGCCTTGATCCCGCTGTATATTTTCGTATTTTTGGAGGGCGTGATCGCCGGTTTCAATCTGTGGTGGATCCCGTACCTCTATATCTGGACAGTGCTGTGGGGTGCGTTCATGCTGTTTCCGAAAACACTCCCCGCGCGGCGGGCGGCGATCCTGTGTCCGATCGTCTGTGCGCTTCACGGGATGTTATACGGAACGCTCTATGCACCGATGCAGGCCGTCATGTTCGGCTATTCGTTCCATACGACGCTTGTCTGGATCGCGACAGGACTGCCGTGGGACGCGGTACAGGCCGCCGGCAACCTCGTGATGGGAACGCTCGCCGTCCCGCTGATCCTCGTTTTGGAACGGCTGGAAAAGAAAAAAGTTTTGATTTAATAGATAAGAATAAAAACAGAGATTCGGTTTTGAGATCCGAATCTCTGCTTTTTTATTCGTTATTCCAAATCCATTGAAGCAGATCGTCATACGTCATGGTTCCGGAAGCTACCGCCAGCCCTACTCGTGCAACCTCTTCATTTGTCGGACGGATTCTGACGCCGTTGGTCTCCAAAAAAGTCAGCAAAATGTACATACCGATCCGTTTATTGCCGTCCACAAAGGCATGATTGGAGATCAGCGAATACCCGATTTGCGCCGCTTTTTCCTGTTTGGTCGGATAGAGTTCGACACCGTCAAACGTTTGAAACGCTGATTCCAAGGCACTGTCGAGAAGGGCAGCGTCACGCAGATTCGGGTCTCCTCCCGTTTCTTCTGAAATCAGCTGGTGAAGGAGCAAAACTTTTTCGTGACTGAATTTGATCATTTCGCTAACTCCTCAAAAGCCTTATGATATTGTTTCAGTATTCTCGCGGCGACGAAATCGATCTTTTCGTCATCGGTCATCTCGATCGTATCGTCTTTTTCAATGTCGATCAATTTGTATTTGGGCTTGTTGTTTTTGAAGATGACGACAGAACCGAGTTTATCCGCCGTGCGCGCGACACGGGAAAAATTCTGATTGGCTTCGGAAATGGAAACGATTTGATTGGTATCAATGTTCATGATGAGACCTCCTATTCGGCTAATCTCATTATACACAAATCTTAGGATAAATTCAATATAAAATTGCTGTTTTTGTAAATAATCATCCATACAAAGGAGTGCGATACGCTGAGCGCCGAAAACCGTAGGATTCCGGAGTTATTTCTCTATATGAAACTGCGGATATCGAAACTTTCCAGTTCTTTCATCCGGCGCAGGGAATCGATCCACTTGTCACGGGCGGTCAGAAACACGTCTTCATCCCGGCAACGGTATCCGTTCCGCAGTTCGATGATGGCCTCATCGGCGCGGTCGATGACCTCATATCCGACGGGCAGAGAGAGGCTTCGCACGGCCTTATCCCACATGGCCCAAAGCGTTTCCACATCGTCCGAGAGAAGCGGATAGTCCGACAGAAAGTCCTCCTCGCTCTCCGGCAGGCTTTCGGATAGCGTCAGCATCTCCTCGATCCGGTTGCCGAGGCATACCGTATTGACAATCACGAAAGCCGTTACCACGAGAAAGATGGCAACGGCACAGAGAAACGACCTCATGCGTTTTTCCCTCCTTTGTCTTTGCGGATGATCTCCGTTGCGCCCCGGTCGTCCACCGTGAGCAGGAACACGTCACGGGCATCGGTGATCCGACGCTTGGCAAGTTCCTCCCGAACCCATGCGTCACTTTTTCCGGCCTCTTTCTGCACCGTCTCATTGATATGGCCGGCGATCAGAATGGGACGGGAGAGGCCGGCACCGTCGCCCTTGATTCCCATATCTTTTTG
>JAGHUY010000136.1 GCA_018064545.1 Candidatus Apopatosoma intestinale
ACCTTTACCGTAAGAAAAATCGCTTACGGCGTAGGCGTGGAAAAGACCTTCCCGCTTCACTCTCCGAACGTTGAAAAAGTAGTGGTAAAACGCGTCGGTAAGGTCCGTCGTGCGAAACTCTACTACATCCGTGAGAGAGTCGGCAAGCAGGCCAAGGTGAAAGAACAGATCTAACAAAAAAACAGGGGGTGGAATCGCCCCCTGTTTTTTTGAATGCAAAACCGTCTGTCAAAAGGCAGACGGTTTTTACTGTATTATCGATTTCGATAGCGGCAAACGGCTTTGGCGATCGGCGTGCCGATGAGAATACTGACGGCGATCTCGCCGAGGCAGTTGAACAGAGAAATAGAGAGAATGAAAATAAGCAGCGGCTGTCCTTCCTCGGCCGCCATGGACAGAAGAAGCGGACGGAACAGGAGGGCAAGCCCCCCCATAAAGAGCACCGTGTTCGCGATGGCGGAAAACGCCGAACAGACGGCATAGACCCAAGTACGGTTCGGTGCCTTTCGGTTCAGTCCCCGGAAGAGCAGACCGCAGAGGACACCCATCAGCAACCGCGGAATGATACAGACGGCGGCGGTATAGAGCGGGTGGATGCTGAACAGCATCTGACCGAAGGCGCTGGCACGGAGAATGCCGAGACAGGTCAGAAAGCTGGATACGCCGAAGACGCCGCCGAGGAACAGACCGGCACCCGGTCCCATCGTCATGGCACCGATCGCCACGGGGATCATCATCGTGGTGACTTCCAGTGGGCCGATCGGCAGATAGCCGAGCGGCGTCAGCGTCAGCAGCAGAATGACGGCGCTGAGCATGCGAGTTCAGCAAGCGTTTTCGTTCTCTTTTGTACGTTTTTTTTCATGTTTCTCCTCGGTGAGTCCGGCATAGATGCGGCGCAGACACTCACTTTTTTTCTCCTCCTCTACGCAGAGGAAACAGGCGTGATCTTCTTCCCGGATGCAGACGGGCACGTCGGTCTCCCCGATCGCCCTGAGTGCCTCCCCGGCTTTTTCCGCCAGTTCCGCCGGGCGGCTTCCCACCAGACAGACGACGGCAAAGCCGCTTTTGGCGGAAAGCCCGACAAAGGGGATCGGGACATCCCGCGCGGGAACGACGAGCGTCCCCGGTTTCTCCGGTTTTCCCGTATGGCCGATGCGGATGGGAATGCCCGCGTCCCGCGCGGGCGCGATGGCCTCTTCGTGCAGAACGGTGGCTCCATAGGCGGACAGGGCCCGGAGTTCGTCATAAGTTATTATATCCAGAAAAACAGGATTGTCAATGATTTTCGGATCGGCGGAAAGAACGCCGTCCACGTCGGTCCAGTTCTCGTACAGATCGGAATCGGTCGCGGCGGCGACCAGCGCCCCCGTGATGTCGGACCCGCCGCGGGAGAACGTAAAGACCGTGCTATGACCGTCGCTCCCGTAGAATCCCGGAAGTACGGCTCTCGAATATGGGGCGAGCAGAGCGCGGAGCGTCTTTGCCGTTTCCGGTATATCCGGCATTCCGTCCGGAAAAAAGCGGATGCCGTCCGCCGCGTCGAGAAAAGGAAATCCGATATAGTCGGAAAACAGGCGGGCGCATAAATACTCTCCGCGGGAGGCGAGGTAATCTTTTCCGCGCACGGGTGTCTCCCGTTCGATCTCCCGGAACGCCTCGTCCAGATCGGGATCGAGTCCGAGATCGTGCGCGATCCCGGCAAAACGGTCGAATACCGGCGAATAATTTCCATCTTCATAAGCCCGATAGAGCAGATCGGTGATTTTGTCGTCGTCCGGAAAGCGTTTGCCGGGGGCGGAGACCACAATATATTTTCGATCCCCGTTTTCCGTTACAATCCTCGCGGCTTTTTCCATCGCCCGTGCGTCGCAGAGCGAGGTGCCGCCGAATTTGGCTGTGATTTTCATTGTTGTCCCCCGATGAACTTCATTGGGTGAAAAAACCATCACCCATGATAGTATATGATAGCTGTGCTTTTTCGATAAAAAAGGACTGTAAAAATCTCGGATTCTTACAGTCCCAGGGGATCGTATTATTTCTTTTCGGGTGCGAGGAGCGACAGAATATCAAAGACGCTCTTGACGGGAATGACTTTGACGCCATCCGGCACCTGACATTTCGCGGCCCCGCGGGCGGGGACGAAAATGCGGCGGAAACCGAGGCGCGCGCCCTCTTTAACGCGCCAATCGAGGCGGGACACGGCACGGCATTCACCGGACAGGCCGAGTTCGCCGATACACATGACGTCATCGGGGATCGGGATGTCCCGGATACTCGAAATCAGAGCGAGAGCCACGCCGAGATCGGACGCAGTCTCGTCGATATGCAGGCCGCCGATGACGTTCAGATACACGTCGCTTCCCGAGAAGCGCAGACCGAGCCGTTTTTCGAGAACGGCGAGGATCAGCGCCATACGGTTATAGTCGATGCCCGCCGTCATGCGGCGCGGGGCGGGGAAGATCGTCGCGGTGGCGAGTGCCTGAATTTCCGCAATGATCGGGCGCGTGCCCTCGATCACGCAGACGGCGCAGTTGCCGGAAACGCCGACGGGACGGTCGGCAAGCAACGCTTCCGACGGGTTTTCCACCTCCCGGAGTCCGACGTCCGTCATCTCGAACACGCCGATCTCATTGGTGGAGCCGAAACGGTTTTTCATCGCGCGGATGACGCGGAAGTTCTGCCGTTGTTCTCCCTCGAAATACAGGACGGTATCGACCATGTGTTCCAGCACTTTCGGACCGGCGATACTGCCCTCCTTATTGACGTGGCCGACTAAAAGAACGCTTGTCCCGTCGGTCTTTGCCTTGTTGATGAAAATGGAAGCGCATTCCCGGATCTGTGTCGCACTGCCGGGAATGGACGTGCTGTCCTCGTGAAACATCGTCTGAATGGAGTCGATGACGAGAACGTCCGGCTTTTGCTTTTCGCAGTGCTTTATGATCTTGCCCGCGTCGGTCTCGGTGAGAACGTAGAGATTCTCGCTTTTCACCGAGAGCCGTTTGGCGCGCAGAGAGATCTGCCCGACGGATTCCTCCCCGGACACATACAAGACTTTTTTGGTTTTCGCGATGCTGTTGCAGATTTGCAGAAGCAGGGTGGATTTTCCGATGCCGGGCTCACCGGAGAGAAGCACCACCGACCCGGCTACGATCCCGCCGCCGAGCACCCGGTCAAATTCGACCATGCCCGTGTCGGTGCGCAGATAGGCGGGCAGATTCTCATAGTCGAGAAGTTGCGGTTCGGTCTCTTCGTTTTGCCCCGACAGGAACAGCCGCCGTGCCGTCTTTTTCTCCGGTTCGGCAGTCGTGTCCTCGTAGGTCTCCTCCTCAAACGTGTTCCACGCACCGCAGGACGGGCATCTGCCCAGCCATTTGGCACTCTGATAGTCGCATTCCTTGCAGACGAAGACAGTCCTTGCTTTTTTCATGTCGCATACCTCGGATTCATTTCCAATAGTCGATGATAGCCGCGTACAGGACGGCGGCGAGTTTATTCTGATACGATTCGTCACAGAGAAGACGGGTCTCCTCCGCGTTGGAGAGAAAGCCGCATTCCACCAGAATGGCGGGAATATCGAGATGGTCGAGCACGTAAATCGACGAGTCGGCCGCTTTCGTTTCCCGCGTGTTCTGCGGTTGCAGAACGGCGGCGGTCTTTTTCTGAACGGCATCGGCCAGTTCCGCCGACTGCTTATTCCCGCGGGAATACCAAACTTGCAGACCGCGATATTTTTCCACGGGGAATTTGTTCATGTGGATACTGACGAAAACCGCGTTTTCCTGTTCCTCCGCGATCCGGACGCGCGAGGCGAGGTCATCCCGCTTTTTATGGGCGGAGGACGGGTCGGCGAGGAGCCGGTCGTCGCTTCTGGTCATGACCACGCGCACGCCTCCCATCCGCAAAAGAGACACCAGTTTGCCGGCTACGGCGAGGTTGAGGTCTTTTTCCAGAACGCCGTCATCCGATACGGCTCCGCCGTCCATGCCGCCGTGACCGGCGTCGACGACGATCGTGCGGACAGGCTCCGGCTCTTTGCCCTCCTGAGAGGAAAAGACCGGAAACAGTGTGCCGTTCGTTTGTCTGGCTACAAGATTCCCGACGGCGAGCGCGGAACAGACGAGAACGGCGGAAAAAACGAAAAATTTGACCGTTACGAAAACGGCTTTTTTGGAACCCATATCATCACTTCCCGAAACAGCGGTTATCCCACTATATTCGGGAGTGACGGTTTCTATGTTCCCTTATGCGGGGCTTTCCGGAAAAGTTTGAAATCCCGGAGGCCGAGCAGATAGGCGCCCTCGGCGACAAGGATCGGGAAGAGCGGGGCGAAGACAAAATAAATCGGAAAACTGTGGAAAGCGGCCCGCCAGATGCCGAGATAGACACCCTCCCACAGAGAGGTGACAAGGCCCACCACGATGGACGCATTGCTCAGTGCCGGGGAATAGGCCTGATAATAATAGAGGATCGTGTACGCGCCGCCGAGCAGAAAATCGAGGATCGAGGCGGTAAGCGCGATGGCAAGGCCGCGAAGCGGCGTATTCTTCCGGGAACCGGCACGGACGTTGATACCGTCCCTTGCCCCGATCTCCCAGATTTGCGTATAGATCAAATAGGCATAGAGCAGGACGGCGCAGATGCCGAGACCGAGGCAGAAAAACCGCCCGGAGACGTTTTCCGCGTCGAACGGGATCGAAACCATGATGCCGAAGATGGACAGGCAGAGATGCGTCACGATCAGTTTGACGATCTCATATCCGTTTTCGGAAAAAAAGGATTTCTGTTTCATAGGCACTCCCAAAACGGGGGATAGTCCCCCGGAACTTGTCTCTATTCTATCATGTTTTTCGGCTTTCTTCAAGAAAAGAACAAAAAAATAAAAAGAACCGCGAAAAAAGTTTACAATTCCGCGGAAATGTGTTACACTGAAAAAAACATTTTACGGAGAGGAGGGAGCATTCGTGCCGGAGGAAGACAGATGGGAAGAAAAGGACAAAAGTCCTGTGGTGGAGCGGTTTTTACGCTATAAACTGGTCATTCAGGGACGAAGCCGGAAAACGGTGGAGGAATACGGGCTGGACTTGCGGACGTTTTTCCGTTATCTGGTCGCGGCGCGGCGCGGGCTTCCGACGGACGAAGAGTCGTTTGAAAAGATTTCGATCGCCTGCGTTGACGACGCGTTCGTAAAGAGCGTCAGAACATTGGATATTCTGGAGTTTATGGCGTTCTGCGCGGGCGAGCGCGGCAATTCTGCTGTCTCCCGGTCACGCAAACTCGCGGCGATCCGTTCGTTCTATAAATACCTCGTCACGGCGGAAAAACTGGTGGAAAAGAATCCGGCCGCCGACATCGAGGCGCCGAAGACGAAAAAAACGCTCCCGAAATATCTGTCGCTCGAAGAATCGCTTTCGCTGCTTCAAAGCGTGCTCGACGATCCCGAATCCCGCACGAAGGAGCGCGATTACTGCATTCTGACGCTGTTTCTCAACTGCGGGATGCGTCTCTCCGAACTCTGCGGGATCAACCTGTCCGATCTGGACAGAGAACTGCGCTCCCTGCGCGTCGTCGGTAAGGGGAACAAAGAGCGTATCGTCTATCTCAACGACGCCTGTCGGGTCGCCCTTTCCGCGTATCTGAAAATCCGGCTGGCCGAACCCGGGGTAAAGGATAAAAACGCGCTGTTTTTGAGCCGGCTTCACACGAGGATCAGTAACAAGACCGTGCAGTGGATGGCGGGCAAGTATTTTACGGCCGCGGGTCTTGACTATAAAAAATATTCCGTCCACAAATTGCGTCATACCGCGGCGACGCTGATGTATCAGGAGGGCGGGGTGGACGTGCTGACGCTCAAAGAGATTCTCGGCCACGCCCAACTCAACACCACGCAAATCTATACCCACGCCTCCAATAAACTGATGGAGGACGCGATGGAAAAGAACCCGCTTGCTCACGTGCGGCAGAAAAAAACGGAACCGAAAGATGAAGAATAAACAGAAAATCCATTGCAGGCCGACCGGCTGCAATGGATTCTTTTTTATTTCTTTTTCGTTCTGTCCTTGGGAACGAGCGGCAACGTTTCTCCGGTTTCGCTGAATCCCAGACCGATGGTCTGCGCGACCTCGCCCAAAATGACGAAAGCACCGGGATCAAGAGAGCGGACGAGTTGTTTCAACGCAAAAATCTCCCCGCGCTTGACGACGCAGAATAAGATTTTCTTTTCCTGTTTTGTGTACCAGCCCGACCCGTCGAGGACGGTGACGCCGCGGCGCATGGTCACGGAAATCTCATCCGCGATCTCGGCGTAAGAATCGGAAAAGATGAACGCGAACCGCGCCTTTTCAAAGCCTTTGGTCACAATATCGAGCACGGAGGTGAAGCCGAAGATGGCCACGGCGGAATAGAGGATACTCATATAATTGTGCGTGGAGATCGCCGCGAACAGGATGATGATGATGTCGCTGACAAAGATCAGCACAGAGGGGGAGAGTTTCTTGAACTTAATGCGGAGCAGCAGTCCCAAAATATCCGAACCGCCCGTCGTAAAGCCGCGCAGAAACAGGATGCCCAGTCCCGCGCCGAGGACGACACTGCCGAGAATGGCACAGAGAAGTCCGTTTTCCTGCGGGTTCTGCACGCCCGGCGGGAAGATGCCGACAAAATCGAAAAAGTCGATGGAAAGAGAGGCCAGCACCACGCCGACGATGCTCTTGATGCTCGCCCGGATGCCGTAAAACCAAGTGAACAGGAGCAGAAGCGGGACGTTGATGAGGATGATCATAGTACCGACGGGAAGAAACGTGACCAGCCCCGAATTAAAGAGTGCCGAGGCGATACCGGACGCCCCGCCGACGTAAATGCCGCCGGGGAGAAAAAACATCGTATACGCGAGGCCGTAAAGAAAGCAACCGAAGACAAGAAAGGCGACGTCGGTCAGTATGGAGAGGAATTTGGATTGTTGTTTCATAGGAATCTCCTTACGTAATACATAAAAATCGGAATGCGGGAATATGTATGTTGGGAAATCGTCTGCGGAGGTGAAGAAGTGAAGCGGCTTCGTACTTTTCTGATGAACGGCCTGCTTCTGGGCGCGTCATCTTTATTCATGCGGACGGTCTCCGTCGTCTGGAACGCCTACGTGGCGGCCAGAATCGGTGCGGAGGGCGTCGGTCTGTTCTCGCTGATCATGAGCGTCTATCTGTTCGCCGTGACGTTTGCTTCCGCCGGGATCAATCTGGCCGTGACGCGGCTGGTGGCGAGAGAACTGGCCGTCGAAAACGAAAAGGGCGCGCTTGCCGTGGTGCGGAAAGGGGCGCTGTATGCGCTTTCTTTCGGCCTTGTCGCGTTTGTCGTGCTGTTTTTCGGCGCGGACTTCTTTGCCGTCCGCGTTCTGCGCGATGCCCGAACGGCACTCTCTCTTCGCGCGTTTTCCGTCAGTCTGCCTTTTATCGCCGTTTCGGGCGTCTTTTCCGGCTATTTTACCGCCGTGCGCCGCGTGTATAAAAACGCCGCCACGTCTCTGATCGAACAGTTCTTCAAAATCGGGCTGACCGTTCTTTTCCTGTTTATTTTGTCACCGCGGGGCATGGAATATGCCTGTCTCGCCCTCGTTCTCGGCTCGTGTCTCGCGGAAGCCCTCTCTTTTTTCTATCTCTTTATTCTGTACCGGCTCGACCGAAAAAAACACATGACGGGAAAAGGGACGGGAACGGACGGAAAAAAACCGCTTGCCGCGATCGCCGGGATCGCGTTTCCGATCGCCCTCAGCTCGTACCTGCGCTCGGGTCTTGTCACGGTGGAGCACATTCTGATCCCGCGCGGCCTGCAAAAGCACGGGGCGGATTACGCCGAGGCACTCTCCGCCTACGGGGTGGTCCACGGGATGGCGATCCCTCTGATCTATTTTCCCCTCGCGGTCTGTACGACGTTTGCCAGTCTCATCATTCCCGAACTGTCGGAACTGGATACGGGCAAGGTGTACGGAAACCGTTACATTTGCTATATCATACGGCGTTCGCTGAAATTTGCCGCCTTATTCAGCGTCGGTGTGGCCGGCATCTATCTGTGCTTTGCCGGGCCGCTGTCCGAACTCGTCTATCCGGGGACGGACGCGGGGCATTACGTGCGGATTCTGGCCGCGATCATTCCCATCAGTTATTTGGATACCGTGGTGGACGGGATGCTCAAAGGATTAGGTGAACAACTGGCCTCCATGCGGTATAACATCATCGACGCCGCCGTCAGCGTGGCGCTGGTCATGACGCTTCTGCCGCTGTGGGGCGTCTCCGGCTATCTTGTCTGCGTCTTTGTCTGCGAGGTTTTGAATTTCTCTCTCAGCATCGGCCGGCTCTATACGGTCACGGGCTTCCGATTCCCGTTTTTCTCCGGGGTGGCCATGCCGATCCTCTGTATCGCCGGGGCGACGTCGCTTTCGCTCCTCTGCCTGCGGGTGCTTCCGACGATGGGAAAAATCCCGCTCTGTATCGTCGCGATCCTGCTCTCCGTTCTGTTCTATGCCGTGCTTCTCGCGACAACGGGATCGCGGAACCGGGAAGAAAGACGGTGGGTGGCCGGAATGCTTCAAAAGGAAAAATAGACAATAAAAAGGGGTTGTGCGAAACAACCCCTTTTCTGGTGATCCATCGGGAATTCGAATCCCGGACACCATGATTAAAAGTCATGTGCTCTACCGGCTGAGCTAATGGAGCAGATGCGGCACGGTTTTCCATGCCCGAATATCATAGCATAC
>JAGHUY010000141.1 GCA_018064545.1 Candidatus Apopatosoma intestinale
ATGACATATTGAATGGTTTCCGGAGCGATCCCCTGTTTTTTGAGTTCCCGCCACAGCACCGGCATCGTCCCCGCCATATCCGTGTCGATCAGAAGATGGCCGATGAGATACGTGTTCGTGTTGCCGTATTTTAAAGTGGTTATCGTCCGCATACCGTGCCCTCACAGTTTCTTCATCAAAAGATATTTCCGATTGCCGATCGGGGCTTTCCGTCATAGCCAAACCGGCCAAAATGCCTTCCCATTATGGGATGCCGGGAAAACGATGACGTATGCTGTTTTCAGCAGAAATGCAATATATTCCGGAATTTTTCCGGCAAAACCCAATTTATCCGGCGCGTCCTAATGTGTTTTCTTTTTGCTTCTTAGCAGAACCGGAAGATACAGAACAAATACAATCAGAATACCGATCGCAAAAAGAATGCAGAGATACAACAGCCAAGCACTCTTGCTAAGCAATTGAATATCGATCGGAGGCCTGAATGAAATGAAAAAATTAACACTTTTTTCAATCCCGACCAAAACGCCTTCATCATACTGTGGAATTGAGAAGACCGAATTCACATAAATTGAAACAAAAAACAGCGTCAAACTCATAATAACAGCGTTGATGCAATCTTTACCATTGAATTTTTCGCCATAGAAATGGTAAATCGAAAGTCCGAGAATGATCAGCATCGTATGGAAGAGAAAGTATTGGTATACAATCGGATGTGAAAAAGCTTCCTTAGGTGGAACAGATGATGTAAATACGGTGGGAACCAGCAAGGCTCCGACGGCACCGGCTATACTGGTAGGATATACAAACGCCAATAGAATGCGATAGAACTTGCTGTTTTTATCTGTATATTTCAAGATGAAAATAAAAACGATTTGTATCGAACACAAATGTAACGGCAAAAAACTCATTTCCAGATAAGGGGCATAGCCGCTTCCGTCAACCAACGGCAAAACCGTTATGGATGAAAAAATTTTCGTAAGCTCAGATGCAATGCATACCATCATGCACCCGGCCAGAACTTTATCAAAGCCTATTTCAAATCTCGCAATGAGATATCTGCATAATATTACAATAGCAAAACATATCAGCAGCCAAATAATGTGCTGGAATGAAAACATAATACTCCCCCCGCTGTTATCGTAAAACTCAGCCCGCTTTATTGATATCGGTCAATTTGAACTTGTTGATTTTCTTCAAGGAAATCACGCTTACCAGAAACGTCATTGCCATACTGCCCAAGGAACCAATAAAGCATGCCCAAAAATTGATTCCAGTTAATGCCATGGAATTCCTGGATGCCATGGCTTCAATGGAAGAATTGCCGACAATCGTTCCGATCAGCGTCCCAATGATAATACCGATCACCGTCAGCAAGACGGTATCGGAATAAATATATTTTTTGGCATCTTTTAAGCGATAACCATTGATCAGCAGGGTTATTATTTCTTTTTTCTTCTCCATAACGAACATCGTTAACAAATTCAGCAGAACCAGTAAATCAATCAGTATTGACAGAACGGTGTAAACCGCTACTATTGTCTTTGCAATATTGGCAAAAACGCCGAAAGAACTTTCCGATTCCGTGTAATAGTCGCGTAAAAAATCAAATCCGTCAATTTTTGTCAATTCATTCGTTAACTCACCGATATCCGTGTTACTGGAATCAATTAAATAACAATTGCTCTTTGCTTCATTGCCAAAAATCTCTTGGTAAACGTCCTTGCTCATTATGGTAGTATGATTGATCAGATAATGTCTGAAAAACCCGGCCACCGGCAATTCGCTTTGATTTCCTGATAAATCATATATCAAGACAGACGCTCCGCTGTCAAGATTATAGAAATTTGAATAAGATGAACACATCCAGACACCGTCATAGTCCGGCTTCTTATTGCTCTTATACGGAATAATGTTTACTAAATCCTTAAAACTTTCGGTGTCTTCATAAACGTATATATGCGATATCGTGTAAACGTCATCGTTTCCTTTTACCGTGTATTGCGTATTGTATACCTTAGTATTTCTGATATGGTTCTTGTCTAAAAGATTCTGAATCTCCGCCGCGGCATTTGTCGTATCATCAAAATATACCATGCGATCAAAACCGAAAACATTGTCATATTGATATTTAAAACTGTTCATATAGTTATTGTTGAAAGTCAGTGCCGTTACAATCAATGCTGTTGACCCGACGATACCAATAACAGTTCCGAGCACTCTCCGGGAATCATTGAAAAAGTTGTTGACAATTGTCTTTTTTAACAGTGGCAATCTCGCCCAAAGTTTTGTTTTTTCATAAAACCGAATCTTGGCATGGACTTTCGTTTCGCCTTGCAGAAGAGAAATGGCTTTTCTTTTTAAATTTTTCCGGCAAGCAAGATACGTTGTGATAAGTAACAAAAGAATTTCCGGTAAGGATATGGCCAATACGTCTTTATATGAAAAATACAGCCGGAAATCACTGTTGAAATTAACTTTCAGCGCCCCCAAAAACAAGAACTCTACAACATAATAGCCCAATAAAACTCCCAAGAAACAACCGGTAATGGCGGCAAGCGCCGCATAGGCCAAATATGATTTTGTTATTTCTTTGGTGCTTAGCCCCAAAGCTTTTTTTGTCCCTATCTCTTTCGTCTGACTGTTCACGATTCTTGACAAAGAAGAATAGCAAACGAGCAATCCTACAATGACAAATAAAGACGCCATGGATCCGGACAACTTCTTAAACATTTGCTTTAAAGTCGAACAAATCAAGAAGCCAACATTCTGTTTAATGTTTAAAATCCCGCTTGCAGCCTCTTTGATATCATCGGTTTCCTTTGTAAAAACTTCCAGAGCCTGTTTATTTGAATTCAGCGTTTCTATGGCATTATTCAGCGCAGAGCCAAAAACGTTGTCCTCCGCATTGCCTTGATTTTTCCCTTGCGCAAGCAAGTTTCCGTCGAACACTAACTGCATTTCTTCGAGTTTTTGCTCTGATAAAAGAATGGTATCATTCGCTTTCTTCTTAATAGCGTCAATCTTATCCCGCAGTATTTGATTTTTCTCTTCTGTGATCCTGTCAACGGCAATTTTCAATTCCTCCAAATATGCCGATAGTCCATTGGAATACTCATCAGAAGAAAAACGGTAGGCGTCCAAATGATGATTGCTGATCAAAATGCCGGAATAACCGCAAAAGGCATTTAAATTGAAGGCGTTATCATTTACATACATAAAGGTATTGACGTTTTTTTGCGTAACCGATGATATGCCATAGCATTGCTTATCTTTGGAAAGATATTTTGGGCTTTTTATTAACGCCGTGACGACAAACTCTCTTTCTTTTATAAACGGCTCGTCGTTCACAGTGTTCAATGAGGTCATATCATCTTCGTCTAAATCAAACTTCAATATCTGATTGACCTTAACCAACGGTGAATTGTTTTGTTCAAATACGATCGTATCTCCGATTTTGATATTGTTTTCATCAGCAAAAGCAGCATCCACACCTATCTGGTTTTCTTTTTCCGGCAAAAAACCCTCCACACCAATAAGCATATCTATACTTTTAGGCAGATTATAGATTGCTGTATGATATTTAACCCCGTTTAATTGAAAAAACTCATAAGAGGTATAGACACCTTCCGTCTCAATCCCCTGATTGCCAAAAGCCGCTACATCTTCATCAGAAAATCCATAAGCAGACAGAACCTCGGCATCATGAAAGTTTGTTTGAACAATTAAATCGTCGCATCCTTTTTCCGCTCCGTTGGATGCCCATATCATTCCCGTATAAATCGCAATACTGAGGCACACGAACATCATGATGGAAAAGAAAGAAACGAAAGTCGTCTTAATATTGATGAACAACTCTTTTTTCTGCGTTTTTTTCATGATCATCACCACACAAGTTCCGAAGCGTTTTTGGGATCATTGTTTATTGTAACTTCATATACTTTGCCGTCTCTGAACCTGATAACACGATCTGCCATTTTTGTAATTTCTTCATTATGCGTTACCATAATAAGCGCTGTACCGTTATTGACTATATCAGAAAACACTTGAAGGACCTCAATGCTTGTTTTGTAATCAAGAGCCGCGGTCGGTTCATCTGCCATTATTACTTTGGGATTCTTCACAATAGCCCTTGCAATAGAGACTCTTTGCTGTTGCCCCCCGGAAAGTTGGGAAGGATAACTGTTCATCTTTTCCGAAAGACCGACAACATTGAGGGCCTCTGCCGAGTCCATCGGGTTACTGACAAGTTCACCGATAAGATCAAGGTTTTGTTTACTTGTAAGATTCGGCATCAGATTATAAGACTGAAAGACAAAACCTATATTTTTGCGGCGGAACTCTGTCAGTTCCTCTTCGGATGCATTTTGATACTCTTCATCCATGAATTTGATGGTTCCGGAATCGGCTCTCTCCAAGCCCCCTATTATGTTAAGAAAGGTTGATTTTCCGCAACCGCTTTCACCCAAAAGGCATAGAAATTCGCCTTCAAAGACATCAAAACTGACACCTTTCAGAACCGTCGTTTCGATATCTCCGTTTTTGAATGATTTGCATACGGATTTACAGCTGATAAGGGTCTTTTTTTCCAGCCACGGTCTGAACAAAAGTTCTGATTCGCCAAGAGACATTTCTGTCAGCATAGCTAATATCTCAAAAACACTGGCATCGTTTTCGGTAAATGCCGACTCTTCGCTGATAAAAAAGATACAGCCCTTGTCCTTACCGGTAAAATTGAAAGGAACGATCACAAGCGATTTAATTTCAATTTCTTTGAGTTTCTGCTTTAATTCTTCGGACGCATTTGCCTGAAAGTCATTGAGTAATACGGTTTCACTTTCATGTAACGCCTTTCCGGTGTTGCGTTCATCAAAAGATATCTCTACACTTGTCAAGTCAACAGGGGAAAGCCAATAATACGGGTGAAGCACTTCGCCATCACATTGCCATACAACGGCATATTTCGCACACGAGTTTTCGATAATAATTTTGATTCCATTCCTGATGGCATCAAAATATGTTTCACTTTTTCCAATTGCAGAATGGATAAGCGAAATTAACTTGTAATATTCCAAATCTTTTTTATCCATTTTTAATTCAAACTCCTTCCCCTTACCCTTATTTTGTTATTTTCATTATATCTCCGTCGTTGCGGTTTGTCAATGAAGCTCCGGCGAGGGGACGAAAAGTGCGGATTCGCCGCCCTTTTCCCGTGCAAATCTCTTGCTTTTTCTGCGCGAGAATGATATAATAGTAGAACATTCTACTATTTCGG
>JAGHUY010000356.1 GCA_018064545.1 Candidatus Apopatosoma intestinale
TCCGGGATCAGGTCAAGAACGGATTTGGTATTGCCGTCTTCGGTCGCACTCACGACGCCGTCCGGTTTGTTCAGCATAATATAGGTATACTTCCGATAAACAACCGTTACCCCATTCAGGGCGACGGTATCTTTTTCCGGGTCGATATGGAGAGAGGTGTCCGAAACGGTGACGCCGCCCACGGTGATTTTTCCGCTTTTGGCGGCTTTTTTGCTCTCACTCCGCGACAGGACGCCGGCTTCCGTCAGAAATTTGTCAAGCCGCATGCCATTCACCCACTTTCCACAAGATTTTGTTGTTTTGCTTATTCAATATACCATATCTGTCATGAAAATGCAAGAAAAAATCCGGACTCATCCGGATTTTTTTCTTTATATCTGTTTCTTGATGCGCTCCAAAGCCCCTTTTTCGATCCGGGAAACCTGTGCCTGAGAGATGCCGATCTCCTCGGCGATCTCCATCTGTGTTTTTCCCCGGTAAAACCGCATGGCGATGATTTTCTTCTCCCGATCGGTCAACTTCTTGACGGCTTCGGCCAGTGCAATATTTTGGAGCCAATGCTCGTCCGTGTTTTCTTCATCGCCGATCTGATCCATGACGTACAGAGAATCGCCGCCGT
The DNA here is from genome assembly GCA_018064545.1 of Candidatus Apopatosoma intestinale. GTDB lineage: Bacteria > Bacillota > Clostridia > Oscillospirales > CAG-272 > Apopatosoma > Apopatosoma intestinale. The sequence continues at coordinate 620 of JAGHUY010000356.1, forward strand.
CGTTATAGACCGGGTCGAAAAGAGAGACCGGCGTGGTGATGGCGTCCAGCGCGTCGGCGACGGTGCGCGGCTCCTCTCCCATCTCTTTTGCGATCTCTTCGACGGTCGGCTCTTTGGCGTCTTTTTTTGCGAGATTCTCCCGTACTTGCAGGGCGCGGTAGGCGAGGTCGCGGGTGCCTCTGCTGACGCGGAGCATATTGTTGTCCCGAAGATACCGACGGATTTCCCCGATGATCATGGGGACGGCATACGTGGAGAATTTGACGCCGACGGAGAGGTCAAAATTGTCAATGGCCTTGATCAGCCCGATACAGCCTACCTGAAAGATGTCGTCCGGATTTTCTCCCCGGCCTCCGAAACGTTGCACGATGCTGAGAACCAACCGCAGATTGCCGTCGATCAGTTTTTGCCGGGCCGCTTTGTCCCCGTCGTGGGTCAAACGGAGCAATTCTTCTTTTTCCGAGGATGACAGAACGGGCAGAGTCGACGTGTGAATGCCGCAGATTTCGACTTTGTTATAATACATGGTTTCCGCCTATCCGACAGAAAAACCGCCGGGACGACGGCTTTCGGTCTTTTTTGTGTAAAACCAGTATGGACGCTTCGACTGTCGTTTTATGCGGAATCCCTATTGCAACATATTTCCAATTTTGGAAAAAGATCGGAAAAAATCGATTTTTCTATTGAAAAAAAGATGATTATTTGATAATATAAAAAGGAATTTGTAAACGGTTTGTGAGGATCGGATTTTGGACGGATTGAAACGGTTGCTCGGATATGCCAGACGGGCTTGTGACGAATACCGCATGATCGAAGACGGGGATCGGATCGCCGTCGGCGTTTCTGCGGGAAAAGATTCGCTGTCTCTTCTGTA
>JAGHUY010000224.1 GCA_018064545.1 Candidatus Apopatosoma intestinale
TATTATACGTTCAATACTCCATCGAAAATTAATACAGTAACGATTACAGATGCAACAAGACTTGCAAAAGCGGCTTTTCATAATTGCAGTTACATAACTAAAATTGTATTAAATGATGGGATTACTTCTGTCGGTGATTATGCGTTCTATAGCAACCCTTGGTATACCGGACTTACCGATGAATTCGTTATTGATGGCGACAACGTTCTCATTAAATACAACGGAACAAAGAGCGGAGTAATAATTCCTGAAAATGTAAAGGCAATCGCAGGTGGTGTTTTCAGATATAAAACGACAATTTCCGAAGTAACTCTTCCCGATGGGTTGCTCAGAATCGAAGACAATGTATTCAGTGGATGTTCAAACCTTACCGCTTTGACAATTCCGAAATCTGTTGTTTCCATTGGTTCTAATGCCATTCCGTCCACCTGCACAATCAGTGTTTATCAGCCTTCCGCAGGATATAATTATCGTTCGTCAAACCGCATCGTGCTCAATAACTCCTATACGACCGGTAACGAAACCTACTATTATATTGTAAACGATGACGGTTGTGCGGAAATCATCGGCTGTAAGACCACGAGCACCGAGCTGACAGTGCCCACTGATATTGACGGAATTGTCGTTAATAAAATCGGCGATTACGGTTTTGCAAACTGCACGACACTGAACAGCATCACCATTCCGAAAAATATACTTAATATCGGTAAATATGCTTTCAGCGGATGCACCGGCATTGTTAACGCAACGATTCCGACCACCGTTAATACCGTCGGTGACTATGCGTTCAATAATTGTACCGGACTGAAATATGTTACCATTTCCGAAGGTGTTCAGGCACTCGGCGAAGGTGCGTTCTATAACTGCACATCTCTTACCGAGGCAGTTGTCCCAGATACCGCTGCTTACGTTGGTTCGTATGCGTTCTATAACTGTATTTCCATGACTACGGCTACCATCGGTACAACGGCGGCCTCCATTGGCGATTATACATTCTATAACTGCAAGAGCCTTGAAAACGTAGTTATAGGTCTTTCGGTTGAATCTATCGGAGATTATGCATTCTACGGATGTGCTCTTGGCAGAGTAACCATTCCATCTGCTACGACAAGCATTGGAAGATATGCTTTTGCAGATAATACAAAGATGACGAGAGCAACACTCAGAAAGAACCTGCTTACCATTGGTGATGGTGCTTTCAGAAACGACGGCTTGCTTGCAACGATCAGCATTCCTACGACTGTTACTTATATCGGTGTAGAAGCTTTTGAAAACTGCTCAAGTATTCCTTCTGCCATCATCCCCGCAGGTGTTACCGAAATCAATGACCGTGCATTCTCTAATTGTTCATCTCTTGCAAGTGTTACGATCAACGGAAATGTAACTCGCATTGGTGTTTCGGCATTCTATAACAATGCCTTTGAGAGCATTACGCTTCCCGAAACCGTTATTGTTTTGGATGACAGTGCTTTCAGAGATTGCATAAATTTGAAAGAGATCAACATTCCGACTGCTGTAGAAAAAATCGGTGATGCTGCGTTCCTTGAGTGCTATGCTCTTGAAAATGTATCTATGCCGGACTCTGTTGCAACTGTTGGAGACAGCGTGTTCTTCTTCAATAACGATCTGACAATTACCGTCAGAAAGAACAGCAGTACTGTCGCTGAGAGCATGCTCGAAATGCAGGGAATGAACCACGTCGTTCTTGACCCTGAAATTTCAGCTATCGGCAACAATGCTTTTGCTTCCTGCTACGAACTGAAAACCATTACTTACGGCGAGGAACCGGTAAACGATGGCGAATATAAATTCTCGTCGGCTCTTAAAACTGTCGGTAGTGAAGCGTTCAAGGATAACCCTCTGCTTCGTAACTTTATTGTACCGGATACGATCGAAAGTATCGGCACTAATGCGTTCTACAACGCAGTTCAGTCCGGTTATCACTGCAAAGATGTTACCGTTACCTTCTATTATGTAAACGGTGTAATTGCGGCGAATATTCTTGATTCGCAATATGTATGGCATATCGTTGTAAACGATAACATTCACACCTTGTCTGACAAGGCATTTTACAACTGCCCGGTTCTTGAAACAATTTCGATTCCGGATACCGTTTCGTCTGTCGGTGCGAATGTGTTTGCAAATCCCGGCAAAAATGTAACTGCCACTTTCCGTGGTGTTGACGGCACGATTGATGCTTCCGTTTACAACGGAAAAACAAAAGGTCTCAAGTATATTGCCGTTGACGAAAATGTTGATACCATCGGCGATTATGCTTTTGCCAATACCGATACGGTAGTTGGTGTTGTGATTACGAACACCGAAACGATTGGTGATTACGCATTCAACACCGGCACAGTGATGAATTATGTTGAAATCGGAAAGGCGAATATAATCGGTAAATACGCTTTTTCGGACAGTAACACCAAACGAATTGAGTTAGATAATATCAATACAATCGATGATTATGCTTTTTCAAATTGTATTACGATGCAGAATGTTTATATTGATTCCGTTGTCAATATCAATGATTATGCTTTCTTTAACGATTTGGCAATCAACAATATTGTTATCAATGAAAACTTGGTTCACATCGGCGAGCACGCTTTCGACAGTTGTAAATCCATCCCGAAGGTAGTTTTGCCGGAAACGGTTCGTGAAATCGATGCGTATGCATTCTATGACTGCAACAGTATGGTGACGATCAATGTCCCCGTTGGTGTTACGGCAATCAATAACTATACGTTCTTTGGTTGTGCTTCGCTTCTTGGAATTGAAATTCCCGATACCGTTACGAAGATCGGCGATTATGCTTACTATGGATGTGTTGTTGCAAAAACTCTCGATATGAGCAGTACGACAAAATCTATCGGTGCATACGCATTCTACAACTGTAACCAAGTCAAGGAAATTAATCTTCCGAGTACCCTGCAGTCTATCGGAAACTATGCATTCCGTTCTTGCAGCAGTATTACGGAAATCAGTGTTCCTGATAATGTAACAGATTTTGGCGACTGTGTGTTCTACGCCTGCACGGGACTTGAACAAGCGGAATTCGGTGTCGGTATTACCAGTATCGGCAACTCTGAGTTCTACGGATGCGTGAAATTTGAAAAGCTGATGCTCAACGGCGACGTGGAATACATTCACGATCTCGCTTTCTACGGCGCGGAAGACGCCGTCATCTACAGTTTTAAAAACCAATACGTAGAAGATTATTGCTACGATATGGGGCTTGAATACTGCGAACTTTCCATTGACTTCACGATGGTAATGACGCCGCCGACCAAGACGGACTATTACGAACTGGATGAATTGGATCTGACCGGGTTGGAATTGAATCTGCATTACGCAAACGGTTTGGACAGAACCGTTTCGACCGGTTATACCGTCAGCGGATACGATCCGACCGTACTCGGAAAACAGACCGTTACCATTACTTACAACGGGGTTTCCGATACCTTCGACGTGACGGTGAACGCCAAAGAGATTTCCGGAATTACCGCGCAGATCACGGGTGACGATCCCGTGTTCAGCGGGGAAGACCTTGACGTGAGCCGTATTGCCGTTACGGTACTCTTTGCGGATGGGACCGAAATGACGGTCACCGAGGGCTTTGAGGCGACAGGATTTGATAAAAACGTCATCGGCGAACAGACCGTAACCGTCAGTTTCCGTGAAAAAACCGGAACGCTTGTCGTAAACGCTTTGGATCCGGATCACGTTTTCGGGGAATGGCAGATTGTGAAAGCGTCCACCCATACCGAAGTCGGTCTGAAACGCCGTTACTGTACCAACGAGGGATGCTCTTTCACAGAGGAAACTGAAATCCCGAAAAATCCTACCCATACCGGCGGCACGGCAACGTGTACCGAACAGGCGGAGTGCAGTGAATGTCATGAAAAATACGGCGATCTGCTTCCGCATACGTACGATCGGGAAGTGGTTGACGCAATGTATTTAGCCTCTGCGGCGACCTGCACGAAGAAAGCAACGTATTATAAATCCTGTGTTTGCGGCGCGGCCGGCAATGAGACGTTTGAAGCGGGCGAATATGCCGCCCCCGGCCAACCTACGTGGACAATTGACGGGCACGTCCTCATCATAGAGGGGAACGGATGCGCCGAGGAAAATCTTGCGGATCAGACTTTGTGGCAGGAAAAAGCGGATGAAATTTATAGAATTTCTGTCGGAAGCGGTATCAACGCTGTTGACGTTGATCTGTTCAGCGGTCTCGACGATCTGACCGTGATAGACGTAAAGGGAAAAGATACCTTGATACTTGGCGGGGATTCTCTCAGTCGGGATGTGATTCTTTGCGGAGTAACGGCGTCAGGAACTCAACGGTTTGCTTCCCAAAACGGGTATACTTTTGTGCTGGCAATGAATTGTGCCCACTTATTGCGCAGTCATATCGCATCGATCGATCCGACCGAGGAAGAACCCGGAAACAGTGAGTACTGGGCTTGTGATTCCTGCAAAAAGTATTTCTCCGACGGCAGATGCACGCATGAAATTCCCAAGGACAGTTGGATCATCCCGGCATTGACACCTGTCGCCGCGGGAGAAGTGATCGTGTCTTCCGTGAGCGGACAACCCGGAAAAACCGTTGACGTAACGGTGAAAATGAAAGATAATCCCGGCGTTTCCGCCATGACTTTTGTGCTCACCTACGGTTCGGGCGTTACGCTGGAAAGCGTCACTTTCAACAGTTCGCTCGGCGGGCAGACCGGCCTTTCGAAGACGCTGGCAAGCCCGGCTGTGATCCAGTGGGTCAACGCGTTCGGCGTGTGGAACGATGACGACGTTTTTGCCACGCTGACGTTCAGAATATCCGATGACGCGGCTTACGGAACGAACGCGGAGATTTCACTCAGTTATGATTCCGAAAACGTCTACGTCTCGCAGGGTATGACCGAAACCAACGTTCCGGTTACGGTCACGAACGGTCGGATCACCGTTTTGCCGCTTGCGGGCGACATCAACGGTGACGGAGCCGTGAACAGCAAGGACATCACGAGACTGTTCCAGTATCAGGCGAACTGGCCTGTAATCGTGAACGAGTACGCGCTTGACGTCAACGGGGACGGAGATCTTAATAGTAAGGATATTACCAGATTGTTCCAGTATCAGGCAAACTGGGATGTGGAAATCTACGTTTCCGAAAGCCCCGCCCCGCAAACGCACACATCTTCCGACTAGATGAACAGAGAATGGGGTTATTACAAAAGCCCCGTAAAATAATCAGATAATTAATCCCCATAGAGTAGACACTTGAAAAACAGAAAGATTCAGGACTACACTATGGGGGTTATTGTTATGCCAAAAAGGAGCCATAAGAACAAAAGATCCGGTAAGGAGATCAAGGAGCGAACAGTACAAAAAATCCACCCCTGCTACGCAACAGGGGTGGAATCCAAACCTCGTTTGTAAACTTTTTTGCTCTTTTCGGCTGTCTGCTTGACAGGGGAAGCCATTTTGTCTTTATTTGTGATTTTCCATCTCTTTTTCACGTTTCTGGCGGTTATACTCCGAATTGGGGTTGATGAAGTTACGCCATTCGAGGTCGCCGCGCTCCAGTGCGCAGATGATGGTTTCCGCCGTGGCGATATTAGTACCGACGGGGATATTATTGATGTCGCACTCGCGGATCAGATTATTGTCGGTGAGCAATTCGTTATAATCGGCATTTCCGTCACGGAAGTAGAGAAGAATGTCGATTTCGTTATACGCAATGCGGGAAGCGATCTGATCTGTCCCGCCTTGTTTGCCGGGGACGAGCTGCTCCACCGGAAGCCCGGTGGCCTCCGAGACCATTTTGCCCGTCACTTTGGTCGAGCAGATATGATGTTTGGCGAGGACACCGCAATAGGCGATGCAGAATTGAACCATCAATTCTTTTTTGGCGTTGTTGGCGATCAGGGCAATTTCCATATTATGTCCTTTCTCTGAGGGCTATTTGATCTCCCTCAGTCGACGGATCCCGGTGAAAAGAGGGACGTTTTGTCCCATGGTGCGACGGGCAATATTGTCAAAAGCGTGTGTTAAATTTCTGCTGAACAGTTCGTCGGTGAGAGCCCCCTCATCCCCCGCGTAAATCAGCTCGGGATCGTAGGGAACGACGCC
>JAGHUY010000201.1 GCA_018064545.1 Candidatus Apopatosoma intestinale
CGCGGGCGCGCGCCGGGGAGTGGCACGACACGGCGACGTGGCCGTTTTTGCCGCGTCCCGGTTGTTTCAGCACCTCAAAGAGGGAGCCGGAGAAGATCGCGCCGGCGTGTTCGTCCGGCTCGATCATGAAAAGACGGCAGAGGGCGAGGGCGGTCGCGCGGCAATTTTCGTCGCTCGTCTCGTTTATGCCGATTTGCTTGATCGTGAAACCGTGCATCTTGGCGTCGGCTTTTCTCGTCAAGGCGGCAATCTCATCAAACTTACCGGCCTTGATCAGCGCGTCTTTCACCATAAGACTGCCGCCGCAGGCGAGCACTTTCGGGAACGCAAGATACGAGAGCAGATTGTCCTCGTTAATGCCGCCGGTCGGCATGAAACGGAGTTTCGGGTACGGGCCGGACACGGCTTTGAGCACGGCAAGACCGCCTGCCGCCTCGGCCGGGAAGAATTTCACCACGTCCAGACCCAGTTCCATCGCCTGCTCCATCTCGCCGCAGGTCGCGCAACCCGGCGTGACGGGAACGTTCTTTTCTACGCAGTATCTGACCACTTTCGGATTGAAACCCGGGCTGACGATGAATTTTGCCCCCGCTTCCACGGCCGCGTCGACCTGCTCGGTCGTCAGCACCGTGCCGGCTCCGACCAGCATCGCGGGACGCTCTTTCGTGATCCGACGAATGGCCTCAGCCGCCGCGTCGGTGCGGAACGTGATCTCGGCAAGCGGCAGTCCGCCCGCCGCAAGGGCGTCTGCCAGCGGCACGGCATCCTCCGCGTTCTCCAATTTGACCACGGGCACGATCCCGTAGGTGCCGATTTTCTTCAAAATCTCGTTCATATCCGTTCTCCTTTTCCGAAAAATACGATTCTCGACTAAATTATAGTATAAGTCCTTGCATTTGTAAAGCCTTTGATGTATAATTATCCTGTAAAAGTATCTCTTTGCCTTTTGGGGCAAAATGAAAAAAGGAGATTTTGATATGAGACGACAGATTTCGTTTATGGACGAGGACTTTTTGCTGGACTCCGAGATGGCGCGCGTTCTGTACCACAACTACGCGGAGCAGATGCCGATCATCGACTATCACTGCCACGTCAGTCCCCGCGAGATCGCCGAGGACAAACGCTATGAGAATATCACGCAGGTCTGGCTGTACGGCGACCACTACAAATGGAGAGCCATGCGCTCCTGCGGGGTGGCCGAACGGCTGATCACCGGCGACGCTTCCGATTACGATAAGTTCCGCGCCTATGCGTGCATCCTGCCCAATCTGATCGGGAATCCGCTCTATCATTGGACGCATCTGGAACTCAAACGCTACTTCGGCTATGACGGCGTTCTCGGCCCCGACACCTGCGACGAGGTCTGGAAACTGACCTGCGACAAACTGGCTGAGGAGAATATGAGCGTCCGCGGCATCATCAGACAGTCGAACGTCAAACTCCTTTGCACGACCGACGATCCGGCCGATTCGCTGGAATATCACGTGGCTCTGCGTGAGGACGGGACGTTCCCCGTGAAAGTTCTTCCGGCGTTCCGCCCCGACAAGAGCGTGAACATCGCCGCTCCCGGCTTTGTCGAGTATATCGGGAAACTGGGCAAGACCGCCGGTGTGGAGATTAAGGATTTTGCGACGCTCTGCGACGTTCTGCAAAAACGCATCGTCTTCTTCAACGCTCTCGGTTGCCGCACGTCCGACCACGCGATCGACACCTTTGCCTTTGACCGCAAACTGTCCTTCGGGCAGGCCGTCTCCATCGCCGACGTCGTCTTCAAACGCGCGCTTGTCGGTGACAAGATCGACCCCGAGATGGAGAATATCTACAAGGCCGCTCTTCTGCGCTTCCTCTGCCGCGAATACACGAAGTATGGTTGGGTCATGCAGATCCACATGGGCGTTTACCGCGGCGCGAACAGCGTCATGCAGGAAAAACTCGGCCCCGACACGGGCTACGACATGATCCGCGGCGAATCCGTCGTCACCGCCGTTCAGGGGCTTCTCGACGCCGTCAACAGCGACGGTGCGCTCCCCAAGACGATCCTCTATTCGATCAATCCCTCCGACAACGCCGCCATCGGTACGATGATCGGCTGCTTCCAGTACACCACCGAGGAATCCGAGGGCTTTGACTGGGCGATGCCGCACATGCAGCAGGGAAGCGCGTGGTGGTTCAACGACAACCTCGCCGGCATGAAAGCTCAGCTGGAAAGCCTTGCCAACCTCTCCGCACTCGGCAAGTTCGTCGTGATGCTGACCGACAGCCGCAGTGTACTCTCCTACACGCGACACGAATACTTCCGACCCATCCTCTGCTCGTTCATCGGCGGACTCGTCGAACAGGGACAGTACCCCGCCGACATGGAGACGCTCGCGCAGATGGTCTGCGATATCTCGTTCAACAACACGAAGGACTTCTTCGACTTCAACGTACAGTAAACGGGAAAAGCACTGATAC
>JAGHUY010000035.1 GCA_018064545.1 Candidatus Apopatosoma intestinale
CAATATTTCTTTTCGCCTCGGCGAACCGGAGGCAAGAATGATGCGTTTATTCATACTGTTTTTCCTTATTTCGGAGACTGCAAGCGCCGGAATTTTCCCACCGGAGCCTCGCCGCGCTCTATTCTTTCGATCACCGACTCCGTCTTTCCTCCTTCATCCGTGAAAATACAATGGAGAAAATCGACGGAAAGATCGGCTTTTTTATCCGCCATATAGGTCGGAACGCTGTTGTAAATGACGTTGCGGTGTTTGGCGTCACCGCATACCGGGAACGTCGTTCCGGTGCGATCCCGCAGTAAGGTGAACGGGTGGGTGCGGCAATAGCGGCACGCCTCTCTCGGCGGCAGTTTTTCTCCGCAGACCTCCCGGATCACACATTTTTCAAGCGTCATGACCGGCAACCGGCCATAGACGACGGCACCGGTCTGAACGGAAGAAGCCACGCGGGGAGTCCCCGCCTCCGGCGACAGAATGACCGAAGCAAAACCGAGCGAGGACAAGAAATCCAGTGCCTCGTCATTGCAGGTGCCCAGCCGCATATCTCCGTGTTTGATCAGGCCACAGCGGTCGGCGATCGGCACTTGCCACAATGTCGAGATCAAAGCCGTTCGGCATCCCATGGAAACGGCTTTTTTGACCGCTTCTTCGCATTCGGCAAGTTCATTATCAAGGCAGACGGGCGGGAACGCAAAGCCCATGTTGGCCGGGTGAACCGACATATTCAAATAGGAATCGAGAGGAATGAACACCCGATCAAAGTGGGAACAGACTTCCGGCGTCGCGTCTTTTGCCGACGCAAAAAACGCGCTGGCGGCAGCCGGCACTCTGAAAGACGGAGCCCGGTTCGGCACCGTTTTTCGGGAAAGCGGACTACGGCGCGGGCACAGAACTTCGTCGAGTCCTGCCGCGAGTGCACGGCGCATGGCATTGACCGATGAAATCGGCATACGGGCAGCCCCTGCACCCATGACGGTAACGGAAACCGGCACGTAGGCCGTCTGTCCCCATTTGGACAGATTTTCGGTCAGACGCTCTTCGGAAAGAGCCGGATAGTCCCCCGCCGGAACGGATTCCGTCACCGACGCGGTAAAGGTTTCTCCGCGCCGGACGACCGATCCTGTCAGAGCGGCCGTCCCGTTCTCATCAAACGAAGCGATCAGCGTAAGCGGCATTTTTTTGGCAAACCGGTAGTCGGTCTTGCCGGTTGCCGCGCGGGAAGCCGTTTTATCTTCGATCGTGCGGACGCCGAGCATATCCGACGTGATCCGACCGGTATAATAGCCGTCCGTGAATCCGGAACGGGAAAACAGTCCCGCAAGTTGTTTCTTTTCTTCGTCGGTCGCGTCGCGTCCCTCGTCCAGAAGACGGCGGTACACCGACACGACGCCGTAGACGTAATCGGCGCTTTTCATGCGCCCCTCGATTTTCAGAGAGGCGGGGCCGATTTCCAGAATCTCCCGGATGTGGCCGGCAAGACACAGGTCTTTCAGGCTGAGAGGATACCCCTCCGTTTTTCCGCAGGAATACGGAAGACGGCACGGCTGGGCACATTCCCCGCGATTGCCGCTCCGACCGCCGATGACGGAACTGAGCAGACACTGGCCGGAATGGCAGACACACAGTGCCCCGTGGATAAAAATCTCGGTTTCCAGCGGAGAATTCCGGCAGAGGATCGCCGTATCCTCCCGCGAAAGTTCCCTCGGAGCCACCATTCTCGTAAAACCGAGTTTTTTCAGGACCTCGGCCGACAGAACATTTTCGCCGGTCATCTGAGTGCTGGCGTGCAGTTCCATGCTGGGATAACGGCTATGTAAGACCGAGGCAAGTCCGAGGTCCGCGACGATAAAAGCATCCGCGCCGCGGTTCCAAAGATCCCGTGCCGTCTCGGCCGCCGCTTCCACTTCTCTGCCGTACAACTGGGTGTTCAGCGTCATGTAGACCTTGACACCGTAGCGGTGGCAATGGGCGATCGCGTCATCGAGTGCGTCACCGGTAAAGTTTTCGGCATTCATCCGGGCATTGAAAGCCCCCGTACCGAAATACACCGCGTCGGCTCCGGCGGCAACGGCGGCGTACAACGCGTCCGGCGTTCCGACAGGAGCCAACAACTCCGGAATCTGATCCTTTCTCATTTCGTTCCTTTTTTCTCGTCTTTCTGCATGGCTTTCAGACGGGTGTTCTCGTCCAGAAGATCCAACGCGCAGATCAGAGCGGCACTTAGTTTATCCACATTCGCGCCGGAAAAGAGAAACTCGTTGATCCGCTGTGTCAATTCTTTGGAAAGTTTCTCCACGTACGCTTTGTCGTCGGCGGAAACCACACTGAGTTTCTTCCCCGCGATATTCAATTCATATTGCTTTTTTTCCTGGTTGTCCTTCATAAGAAAACTCCTTTCGGATCTCGCATTTTTCAAAAAAAGCATTGAAATCATGCGAAAAATAAGGTATAATGAAACTCATAAAGAAGGGATTTTCCCCTTTATATCGTCCCTATTATAAATCATTTTTTCCGAATATGGAATACTTTTAAGAAAAATTTTTTACACGAGGAAACCCCGATGAAAGAAATCATTCTTTGTAAATACGGCGAAATCGCGCTGAAAGGAACCAACCGCGGGCACTTTGAAAACCTGCTCAAAAGAGAACTGCAAAGGCGTGTCTCTCCGTTCGGCAGATATAAAATCTATTACATTCAAAGCACGGTTTACATAGAACCGCTGGAAGAGGACTGCGATATTGCCGGAGCCTATGAGGCGGCCAAAAACACGTTTGGCGTGTCTGCCGTCAGCCGGGCGATCGAAGCCCCGAAAGACATGGATAAGATTCTTGACATCATCAAAACGTCTTTTATGCCCTATCTGGACGGTGCCAGAACGTTCAAAGTGGAGTCCAAGCGTTCCGATAAGAGTTTTCCATACCAGTCCCCGGAAATATCGGCCGAGGCCGGCGGCGCCATTCTGGACGCTTCCGGCGGGCGGCTGAAAGTTGACGTTCATCATCCCGACGTCTGCGTCCGGGTGGAAATCCGCGACCTTGCCGCCTATATCTGCGCCGGTCAGGAACGGGCGGTCGGCGGTATGCCGATCGGTTCCAACGGAAAGGGGCTTTTGCTTCTGTCCGGCGGCATCGACAGTCCCGTGGCCGGGTATATGATGGCCAAGCGCGGGGTCTCGGTGGAAGCCATGCATTTTGAGAGTTTTCCCTACACCAGCGAGCGCGCCAAGCAAAAAGTTCTTTCGCTGGCGCAAAAACTCGCCGCCTATGCCGGTGAGATCAAGGTTCACGTGATTTCCGTGACAAAAATACAGGAAGAACTGCGCGATCATTGTGACGAGGACTATTTCACCCTGCTCCTGCGCCGTTTCATGATGCGTCTCTCCGAGCGGACGGCCGAAAAGTTTTACTGCGACGCGCTGATCACCGGAGAAAGCATCGGGCAGGTGGCCAGTCAGACCATGAAAGCCATCCTCACGACCGACGCGGTGGTTTCCCGTCCCGTTTTCCGTCCCGTGATCGGTATGGATAAAGAAGACATCGTGCAGATCGCACGGAAAATCGACACCTTTGAGACGTCCATTCTTCCCTACGAAGACTGTTGTACCGTGTTTACGCCCGCCCACCCCCGCACACAGCCGGAACTGAGCAAAGTGGAGGCGGAGGAAGCGCGGATAGACGTTAAAGCATTGGAGGACGAGGCTTTTGCCACGTTGGAAACCATCGTCGTCAGACCGTAACGGCAGAAGTTTTTATCAAATCAAGAAAACTCTTTCGTTTTCATTGACAAAAAGCCAATAAAGTGCTAGAATATATTAACATTTTTCATCGGGAGGTCAGCATGGAAAACGGAGCACTTGCCCCTCAGACAAAAGTCATTCTGTTTACTTCGTGCAAGGGCGGCGTCGGGAAAACGACGGTGTGCGCCAATCTTGCCATGTCTTTGGCCATGATGAAAAAACGCGTTCTGCTAATCGACTGTGATTTCGGAAACCGTTGTCTCGACTTGGTTCTCGGACTTTCCGATCAATCGCTTTACGACATCGGCGACGTGATTTCGCGCCGTATTCCGCCGGAGCAGGCCATCATACAGGACGAACGCAATGAAAATCTGTATTTCGTGGCGGCGCCGTATTCTTTTGATAACCGCATGAGCAAGTACGCTTTTCAAAGCATCATTTACGGTTATCGGGACAGCGGAGCATTCGACTTTATCTTTTTGGACACCCCGGGAGGCATCGGAGAACCGCTGATGCTCTCCGCGTCCGTTGCCGACACCGCCTATATCATCGTTTCCCCCACCAAAGCCGCCATCCGCGCGGCTGAGAGAACCGCCTGCTTTTTGCAGGAGCGCAACGTTGCCCGCCAGCGCCTTATCATCAATAAGTTCTGCGGAGACCGTGCCGAACGCGCCAAAGCAGAGGTCATTGATATGGTGGAAAGCACTTCCGTCCGCCTGATCGGCGTCGTTCCCTACGATCCCGAGCTGATTTACGCGGGGGATGAGGGGGCTCTCACCGACGAACTGTTCAGCAGAAATTTAACACACGCTTTTGACAATAT
>JAGHUY010000235.1 GCA_018064545.1 Candidatus Apopatosoma intestinale
CCGTTTTTGTCCGTCATATATTGAAAATCGGAAGTCAGAACATACGTCTGCATCTGTAAAAACGTGAGCGAACTCTCAAACGTCTTCCGGCTGTCCTCACCGGGACAGGCCAAAAATTTCAATTCCTTGGAGATCAGCGAGTCCCGGGATGACAGGATGTCCATGATCCTATGGTCGCGGGTACGGGACAGCCCGTCGTCGCGTCTGGCATCGTAATCGTAGCCGTCGCGCCGGTAATTGAGAAAGTCACCGAAGAACCGCGCATCGATAAAACAGGCCTTTCCGGCATAAAACTTGCCGTAAGCGCATCCGGTTCCCCGGATGACCGGCCCTTTCCATTCCCACGGGCCCTCGCGGTCATGGGAAAACCACAGTTCTTTCGGACAGCAGTCCTCTACGGAAAAGCCGGTGATCTCATTGCGGAAGAACGGAAGAAAACCCAATTCTCTCACCAATGCTTCCAGTTCCTTTTCCGAATGAAATTCCCGTAATCTCATACAGTTATCCTTTTTTCCTCTTGGGAAAGATTTTAGAACGGAACAGGATCAGATTCATGACCGCGAAAAAGCCGACGAGAACGATCAGCGTGAAAACCGGACGTTCCGGTGCGACCGCCGCAATCAGCATCATCGGGAAGCCGAAGATCATGGCCGGGAAATTCTGATAGACAAGATTATCCGCAGCCGGTGTACGGAATTCCGGGTCCATCTCCCGAAGCAGGATAATGCCCGTGCTGGCCGTTCCGGTCAGCATTCCGTACATCACCATAAACTGCTCTTCCGTATAGCCCGGGAAAAGCGTTTTGGCCACAAAATGATTATAGAAATAGGTAGAAAGTGCGCCGACAAGGGCGAGGATCACGATAACAAGCCAGTAGTTTTTCAAAACGTCGATCCGGATAGCGGCCACACCGGCCACGATCATCAGATCAAAGAAGAAGCCGGACAGCCGCGTCATCAGAAACGGATTGATATACTGTTTTTCCACGATCTTCTTTTTCCGGAGAAAATTATTGAGCGCCTTGACAACGGAAGCGAAGATCACACCGAACAGGAAGTTGAAACCGTACAGAATCGATTGAAGAGACGGCAACAGGTTTCCCAGTACCTTCATGACCAGATAGGCGATCAGATAGACGGCAAAGATCAGCACAAGCTGGAACGTCAGTTTATCGATACTTCCGTTCATGGGAATCTCGTCAGAACCCTGTATTTCCTCCGAAGAGAGGGCTTTTTCCGACGCGTTCCGATCCCTCAGTATTTTGCCGCGACGGCGCAGGATGTTCAGATGGATCACACCGCCGACAGATGCGGACAGAAAGCCGAGAGCCGCGATCGTCAGACCAAAACTACGTCCGCCGACAAAGCCGTTTTCCGTCTCATACACGTTGCCCCAGTTGAGTGCCTGACCGGTTCCCTGTCCGAACCCGAACGGCAGAAGAACGCCCGCCGCCGAGAACATTCCTTTGACCGCCAAAGACGCAAGCAAGGTAATCCCGAGACCCAAAATACCCTGCAACAGATACGTGGCAACGGTCGTTGCCCCTGTATTGATGATCTCCACGTTACGCTCTTTGGTCATTTTCCCGTCAGACGGTTTCAGAGTCGTCGCGATAAAACCGAGAGCCAACGCGTGATAGGTCAGAATTTCCAACGTTCCGGATCCGTTTCCTCCGAAAAAGGCGGTATCAAAGAAGCGTGTTCCGGCGATCCCCTCATAGATCAAGGACACCAAAAGGAGAAGAATCCCGCCCAGAACTGACGTGGGAATCAACGAATAATGCAAAAACGGAATGACTTTTTTCAAAACATTGGCCGCCAAAAGGCTGAGTAACAGAATCGCCAAGAGATTGAAAAAGCCCCAGACGTCAGAGTCCCAAAAATTGAAGTTCTCCACTCTTATCTGCTTTCTTACCCGAAACGGCATGATAATAGATATTCACGTATTTCAAGGCGTTAAACCGCTTATTTCCCTTGATCTGATAGAGGACGTCCTCAAAATAAATGTTCAACTTATTCCGGCCGAGCACAGAAGCGGCACGCACCTTGTCAAACGGAAGAACGTGGGTTTCGCCGTTATATGCCAATTCATAACGGTCTCCGAACAGAGACAGTCGGACGTCGGAAGAAATCGTTCTTTTCCGATGATACAGGATCACCTCAAAGAGGCGGACGCTGTCGGTGTACATCGGCATCTCCCGGTAGGGGGCAAGGTCAAGCGAACGGATAAAGTTCTCCTGATAATCGTACCATTCCCCGACGAAACGGAACGGGAACGGTTCGCCGTTACCCGCCAGTTCCTTGGTGGCAAGATAACGGGCTCCCATGCCGCACTTTTTGCAATGGATATGTTCGCCGTGGCTTTCCCACTCGGAAAGCCCGCATTTCGGGCAGACATACACGGCTCTTTCGAGGTATTCGGCACTCTTCTTGTGCGGAAAACAGCCGTCCGGCACGGCCTCGTCAACGTAGAGTTCCCGACAGATGGTCTCGTAAAGTTCTTCGGTCGGCATCGTCCCGTATTCCTCCGGTTCGATGACACGACTGACGTAGGCGTGCATCCGGCCGCGACGGGCGACGTCACTCCAACGCGGTTTCACCCCGTATCCGCCCTCAATGCGGAAAATGGCGATCGGCAGATTCAGTTTCTTGGCCAGATCGGCAACCGATGGTTTGATATAGCAGGTTTTACCGCTGTACGTGCGGTTCCCTTCCGGCGCCATGGCGATGGTGCCGCCTTCACCCGTCACTTTCAGACAGTTGATGATGGCACGAAGATCGGTCGTCGATTTTTTGATCGGGATCGGCGCCACCGCAAAGCGAAGAAGACTGGAAACAAAGCCGTTGGAAAACAGGTCTTCCGACGCGACGTAATACACCGCACCGGGAAAGGCCATCCCGACAAAAAACTGGTCATAATCCGTCTGATGATTGAACAGAATGAGAAACTGTCTCTTTTTGGCTTCCCGGAAACGATCCACTTTGGCCCCATAGATCAGCCAAGCAAAAAACGAGAAAAAGGGATTGGTCAGATTCCGCATGAAAAGATGACGGCGGGACGTCCACTTTTTCTTTTGAGTTTTCTTTTTCATAGCATTCACCTGTACTGCGTGTGTTCTTGTTACATGATACGAAGCAAATAGCGAAACAGAACGATCAGGAGAAATTCCACCGCCCCGATGCCGACCATCAGCAAAACGCCGCGAAGACCGGGCTTCTTAATCTGAATTTTCACAAGGAAAGCCGCCGCCATGAAAAGCATCACCGAGAAATACAGAACCGTCAGATCGGCGGAGACGAGATGGATCACCAGAAGGATCATCGGGAAGACGAGAGAAGCGGACGTTACGGGCAGTCCCGTGTAGAACGCACGGCGGCCGGTCTCGGTCTTTTGCCGCTCCTCCTCCGTAACGTTGAAATAGGCGAGGCGGATCAAAGCCGCTAAAATGTATGCCAAAAGAACGGCAAACATCAGCGTTTTCAGCAAAATACAATACCACGATTTGTCGCCGACCTCAAAGAGTTCCCCGAAATAGTCGGAAGAACGGAAAAGAGAGGCGCCGATACTGGCGGGCAAAATGCCGAAAGCGACCAGGTCGGAAAGGGAGTCGATCTGAATACCGTAGTGACGGCCGAGGTCCGTGCGATCCTTTTTCATCGACGCCACTTTGCCGTCGAAAGCATCGCATAGCCCGCAGAAAAGAAGGAAAAATGCGCCCAAAAACGGTCTGCCGTCCCCGCTGAGCGACACAAAAATACCGGCGCTCGCGGAAAGAAGCGAAAGATATGTCAGCCAAACCGTGTAATCATAAATGCCAATCATGGCTCTTCTCCTTCAAGAATATGAATAATATTTATATTATAGTATCATAATCTTGCCGCAAAGTCAATTCCCGTCCTGTCGTTTTTTTGTTCTTTTCGTCGTTTTTTACAGAAAAAGCGTTCCCAAATTCACGGGAACGCTTTGATTTCTATTCTATTTCAAATGCACTGACCGCGGAACGGTAAAACAGGACAAGAGAGGCAGACAGAAGCAGTCCGCCGATGATGTCCGTGGCCCAATGGACACCGGAGAGCAGACGTCCCACGAGCGTAACACCCATCAGAACGGCGCAAATCAAGATAAGAACGGTGCGAAGCGCCCGCGAATGGACCCGGGAGCAAACTTGCATGATAGCCGTGGAAAAAATGGCAAGAACGATCATGGTGTGAGAAGAGGGATAGGAGGCCTCCGGGGTCTCGCCGAGTAAAACAGGGCGCGTATTGATGATACAGAGTTCAAAGAAAACGTAGGCCGCCGCTACGACGATATAAAAACAAGCCAAAATATACAGGTCGCTATCCACCTTTTTGAATGACTTCCGGGAAATCAGTTGGCAGAGGCCGAGCACGGCAAAACCGGCGGCCGCGAGAATGGCCACGACGCCGATCCAGTCGGTCAGATCATACCAGAACAGGTGTTCCCCGCCGGATAAACCGAAAACAAAGCCGTTAAAGCCGGCAAAGCCGACAGGGGCTTCCGCAGGACCTGCCGCCCGTACATCGACCAAACGAAGTAAAACGGTAAACAGAATAAAAGCAATCAATAGAATGCCCGCGGCAAGCAGGTTTTTCTTTGTTTTTGTTTTCATGAAGTCCTCCATTTTTTAGCAAAAAATTGTTCAAAAGAGTCAAAAAGTCAGTTGCAGTCCGGCCAGTGAATCGTGAATAAGTAAAAATCTGTGGATGGTGCTAAACGCTCAAAATATAAAGTATTGTTTGCCCTGTCGGGCAAGTGATGTTGCTCGCTATGCTCGCAGTGATATTTTTGCTTTGCAAAAGTGATGTGATGTGTTCCGCCAAGTCACTTTCACGCGCGAAGCGCACATCACGTCAGCAGGACACATCACTCCATCACGTTCCGCATAGCGGAACACATCGTTCAAAAAAAGGCAAGTTTCTATCGAAACTTGCCGTTTTTTGTGGTGGGAGCGGGTGGATTCGGACCACCGAAGTCAGTGACAACAGATTTACAGTCTGCCCCCTTTGGCCGCTCGGGAACGCTCCCATATTGGAGCTGGTGAACGGAGTCGAACCATCAACCTGCTGATTACAAATCAGCTGCTCTGCCATTGAGCCACACCAGCATACTTCTCCGTGCCAACTATTCATGTCTGTCTTGCGACGTTTGTAATTATAGCACAGCCCAATGGAATTGTCAAGACATTTTTCTCAATTTTTTTGGTTTTCTCGCAGAACCCACTTTCGCCGGGTTTTTATTGTTTTTTCATCTGACGAAGAAAGCAGAAAACGGCCGAGGTCAGAACCAAAACCGCATACGCCAGTACACACCAAAGATGCGGCAGAATCTCGGAAAAGCGTCCCGAAAGCGCGGCACGTTCCATCTCCACGTCGTGGACGAAAGGAAGAAGATAAGCAATTTTCTTGAAAACACCGCCCACCAAATTAAGATCGAACCACGTACCGGAGAGCCAAGCCGTCAGATTGGTCAGAAGCGCCCCGCAGATTCCTCCGACCTGCTTATCAGTAAACAGGCTCCCACAGAGAAGGCCGAGACCGATAAACAGAAGCGACACCGGCAGGATCAGCAGAACGGCAAACAGAATATTCACCGTCGGTTTCAAACCCAACAGCAAAGCAAGGAGATAGCAGATCACACATTGTGCGACGGAGATCGGCAGTATGGGAAGCGTATAGGCAAAGATATAATCACGCCCGGAAAGCGGCGTCGTATATAGCCTCTGCAAAAGAGAACTTCCGCGGTCTTTCGACAGAATGGTCGCCGAAAACAGCGTCATAAAGGAGAGGCCAAAAACCGTCACACCGGGTGTCAGACTGTCGATTTCAAACAGGCTGACCGGCACGTTCGCCTGAATGGCGGATAAAAGCAATAGAAGAACGACAGGAAAGCCGAGGCCAAAAGCCAAATTCAAGGGATCGCGCAGAATCTCCCGCACATTTCTCTGCGCCAGCGTCAGCATTTTCATTTCGTCTCCCCCTTTACGATGCGGATAAACGCCGCTTCCAGCGTGTTCGCACCCGTTTTCTCTTTGATTTCGTCTACGGTCGCGCAGGTAAGCATTTTCCCGTCCTTCATGATCGCAACACGATCGGAAAGTGCTTCTGCCTCCTCCATATAGTGCGTCGTCAGAATCACGGTAATCTTCCCTTTCAGCGTCCGGATCAAATCCCACAGATCGCTTCTGGCGATGACGTCGAGTCCCAGTGTCGGTTCATCGAGAAACAGAATCTGCGGTTCGCTGACGAGGGCCATGCCAATGCTGAGCCGCCGTTGCCACCCGCCGGAGAGTTTTCCCGCTTTCTTGTTCATGACCTTTTCCAGTCCGAGCCGCTCGGAAAGGTCACGGACCTTTTCGTCTCTTCCGGCACGGGAAAGCCCGTGAACACCGGCCATCAGTTCCAGATTTTCTTTGACCGAAAGGCCCGGAGCCACCGCCGTCTCCTGCGGCGATACGGCGATCAGACGCTTTACCTCATCCGGCTCGGAAATAACGCTCTTTCCGTTCAGAAATGCGTCCCCCTCCGTCGGCATTGTCAGCCCCGACAGCATTTTTATCGTGGTGGTTTTTCCGGCGCCGTTGACGCCGAGCAGAGCAAACAATTCCCCCTGCTCCACAGACAGATTCAAAGAATCCACCGCCAATACGTCTGAATAGCGTTTGGTCAGCGATACGGTCTTGATTGCTTCCATGTTCATCCCTCCTGATACCGATTTTTCAGACTGAGAAACACATCGCTCATCATGTCGCTGATTCTTTCCCAGTCCAGTTTCAGATAATTTGTCGCGAGCATGACGGCGATACCGTGAACTAACGCCCACATTTCCATATGAAACCGTTCGGCACATTCCGCCGTCACACCCAAATACTCTTGAACCGTCCGACAAGCGACCTGCCAGTTCTCCTTTTCCGTGTCATACGGTTCCCCCGACCGATCCCGCATAAACAGGAGTTTGAAAAGTTCTTTTTCCTCGTCGGCAAAGCGGATATACGCCATGCCACTCGCTTTATAGGCCGGATACTCTCCACTGGCCACTTCCCGTTTCAAATACCCATCGTAAATCGCGCCCGCTTTGTCTAAAACGGCATTTTTCAGTTCTTCCATGGTGCTGAAATTAGAAAAAACGGGTTGCGTCGAACAACCGAGCACACCGGCAATGTTCCGGGCGTTGAGCGAGGCTGTCCCCTCTTTTCGCACGAGAGAAAGGGCTCCCGCTATGATCTCATCCCTGCTGATTCTGACTTTGGGCGGCATACGTTCCTCCTAAAATAGCGTTTGTTATATATCTAATGTTATTTTATATCAGTTTATGGCTTTTGTCAAGAGAAATCGAAAAAAGACTTGCTTTCGCAAGTCTTTTTTCTCTATTTATTGTCTGTTGCCTTAACATACAGCGTGATATCGTCCGTGATCGGCGTATTATTCATATCAAACGGTTCGGTCATCCCGGCATTACGATAACACTCAATCGTCCTTCCCGCTTTCGGCAGATCAATGCCGATCCGGGCACCGGATGGAATCCGATAGGATTCCCCGTTTCCGCTCGGAAACCGTAATGTGACCGTGACGGGATCGGAGAGATCGGGAAGCTCCGCAAAAATCTCGACGTCCCTCTCGGACGAATAGGAAAACTCGCGATAGCAGACAAGCGTCGCCTCGCTTTCCGTCTCTCCGACGGAATAAAAGATCTTTTGATAACGTCCGACTTCATCCAGCATATATCGGCTGAAAATGTACTGCCCCGCCACCGCGCCGTAACCGGCGAGATTGGCCTCCATCGCCAGCGTGATCTGCGAGCGGTACCAAACGGTCTTGCTTCCGTCCGCCGACACTTTTGCGCGGAGCTGATAATGCTGTCCGGCATCCAGCGGATGGGTAAGCGTCTGATAGGAGCGGACAAAATCGGAATACAGATCAAACAGCGGAAGAATCGCATATACCTCTTTGCCGACGGCTTTACCGCTGACAACGTACAAATCCCCCTCATGAGCATAGAAAGAAACCGCGCGATCCTTGACCGGCAAAGCAGAACTGAAATCTTTGGAATCTAAAACTCCGGGAATCTTTTCGCAGATATTATAATTCCCGCTCTTGTCCGCTCTCTCGTAATAAATCCAATAGTGATACGAATCATCATCCCGGCCGGGATAGGTAATGTCTTCCGAAAAGGACAGAATCGTCGGATCGGTCCACACCTGCTCAAAACTCGCCCTCGTCTGCAAGGTAAAAAACGGGACGGATGCCCCGGGTCCGCAGGACACGAGCGCACACAAAAGCGCAAAAAGAAGCAAAATGCTGACCAATCGTTTCATTTCGTTTTCCTCAATCTTTTCTTTCTGTTCCCATTATACAGGATAACCGTCTTTTTTTCAAGTGTGTTACGGAATTCTTTTCTGTTTTCCGTCGCAAAGAAGCGCGGCGATCTGAACGGCGTTGGCGGCCGCCCCCTTGCGAATCTGATCGCCCGAACAGAAAAGCGCGATCCCGTTCTGGGAATCCAATGTTTTGCGGATTCTTCCCACAAACACTTCGTTTTTCCCACCGGAAAGGATCGGCATCGGATAGCGTTCTTTTTCCGGTTCATCGACGAGGATAACGCCGGGAAAGTCCCGATAGGCGGCTTTTGCCGCCGAGACGGAAAACGATTCGGAAAAATAGAGCGCGACCGAAATGGCGTGAGACCGCATGACGGGGACGCGCACACACGTGCAGGTCACGGAAAGCGACGGCGCGTGTAAGATTTTCCGGCTTTCGTTCTGCATTTTCATCTCCTCGGACGTGTACCCGTTTTCTCCGACGTCTCCGATCTTCGGAATCAGGTTTTCCGCGATGGGGTGAGCAAAAGTCCGGGGCGAAACTGCCTCACCGCGGACAAGTGCCGACCGTTCGGAAATGAGGTCTTCCATCCCGCCCCGTCCGGCTCCGCTGACCGCCTGATAGGTGGAGACCACCATGCGTTCCGCCGGAGCAAGCCGAACAAGCGGCGCGATCGCCATCAGCGTGATGATCGTCGAGCAGTTCGGATTGGCGATCAAGCCGCGATGGGACAACGCGTCTTCCCCGTTGATTTCCGGGATGACAAGCGGAACGCCATCCATGAGGCGGAAAGCACTGGAATTGTCGATAAAAACGGCACCGCATTCCCGAATAAAGGGCTCCATCGCACTCGCCGTGTCGGCTTCTGTCGCTCCCAAAACGATTTCTGTACCTCTAAAACTCTCCTTGGTGCATTCCCGTACCGTCAGACTTTCTTCCCCGTATTTCAGTGTTTTTCCGGCGCTTCTGCCGCTGGCAAGAGCCAGCACGTTTTCAGCCGGCACGCCGTATTCGGAAAGAACGCGTAGCATCTCCTCCCCGACCGCTCCCGTCGCTCCCATGACCGCAAATTTCGTATGTTTCATCGCAATTCACTCCAATGTCAAAAAAATCGTGCGGTTTCCCGCACGATCATGATATGAAATGCTTTGTCAAACGGTGACGAAAAAGGGGCTGTAAAAAAAGTCCAGACCGAAAAAGCGAAAGAAAAGGATTTGATTTGGGCAATTGCCCAAATCGCTTTTGAGGTAGGAAATCCTACGGATTTCGTTTGATTTGATTCGCTTTTTCTCTTGCCGGGGACCCCCAAAAAGTGCGTTGCACTTACCGGGGAACCCCTCTTGCCGTTTTCGACCTCTCGCAGTACCATCGTACAGCTTCGGGTCGAAGAACGACAACTCTGAACATTTTTTCCAAGCCCCTTTCAGTACAATAGGAACGGGCTGTAAAAAACACCCGTTTTTTACAGCCCCTTTTAGTTCTTATTTGTTGATCAGCTTAGCAACTTCTTCGTCGAGATTATCTACTCTCTTCTCGATGCCTTCGCCGCGCTCGTATCTCTCGAAACCGGCAATTCTCATCTTGCCGCCGAAACTCTTCGCGCAGGAATCCACATACTGCTTCACAGTCATGCTGTCATCCTTGACGTAAGCCTGCTCGGTCAGACAGTTCTGCTCATAGAACTTGCCGAGACGGCCGACGGCGATCTTTTCGAGGATAGCCTCGGGCTTGGAAGCGTTCTTGGGATCGTTTTTGAGCTGTTCCTTGATGATGGCCGTCTCTTCGGCGATCACGGAAGCCGGAACGGATTCGGGATCCAGATAAGGCGTCGTATAAGCGCCAAGCTGGAGAGCGACGTTCTTGGTGCACTCAGCAAAGCCGGCGTTGTTCGCGCAAGCGTCGTCAGCCTCAAATTTTACGACAACACCGGTCACGCCGTTGCCGTGTACGTAGGTGCTGGTCAGCCCCTCTACCACAACGAAACGACGAATCTGGATGTTCTCTTTGATCGTGTAAATCTTGTCCTTAACGGTAGCTTCTACGGTGAATTCGGTACCGTCGAACTTGCAGGCGTTCAAAGCGGCGATATCGGCAGGATTCTCGGAAAGGATCGTGCGGAGAACGCCCTGAACGAACTCAACAAACGTCGCGTTCTTGGCAACAAAATCGGTCTCGGAGTTCACTTCTACCATGGCGGTCTTGTTGCCGTCCTTCATGATGGCAACAACGCCCTCAGCGGCGATTCTGTCAGCCTTTTTAGCGGCGGCGGAAAGGCCTTTTTCACGAAGCAACTTGATCGCGGCTTCTACATCGCCTTCGGTTTCAACGAGTGCTTTTTTGCAGTCCATCAGGCCTGCGCCGGTTCTCTTTTTCAGATCGCCGACCATCTGTGCGGAAATATTAGCCATTCTCTTGTCCTCCTGTCTAAATTATTCAGCGGTTTCTTCGGTGGTTTCTGCGGTTTCTTCCTTGGCGGCGGCATCTTCGCCCTGCTTGCCTTCGATCACGGCGTCAGCCAGAACGGAGGAGATCAGTTTGATGGCGCGGATGGCGTCGTCGTTGCCGGGGATCACGTATTCGGCATCGTCCGGGTCACAGTTGGTATCCACGATAGCCACGACCGGAATACCGAGTTTCTTGGCTTCCAGAACGGCGTTGTGCTCTTTCTTCGTATCAACGATGAAGATAGCGGCCGGAAGTTTGGGCATGGTCTTGATACCGCCGAGGTTCTTTTCCAGAGCGAGCATTTCTTTCTGCAAAGAAGCCACTTCTTTCTTGGGAAGAAGATCGAACGTACCGTCAGCCTGCATCTTTTCGAGGTTTTCCAGACGACGGATGCTCTTCTTGATGGTGATGTAGTTGGTCAGCATACCGCCGAGCCAACGCACGTTGACATAGTACATACCGCAACGCTCAGCCTCTTCCTTGATGGCATCGGCGGCCTGCTTCTTCGTGCCGACAAACAGGATGTCGCCACCCTCGGCGGCGGTGTCGCGAACGAAATTGTACGCCTCTTCTACCTTACCGACGGTCTTCTGAAGGTCGATGATGTAGATCCCGTTTCTTTCGGTGAAGATATACTCCGCCATCTTCGGGTTCCATCTTCTGGTGTGGTGTCCGAAATGAACACCGGCTTCGAGCAACTGCTTGATTGTGATAACTGCCATGATTCTATCTCCTTTTTGGTTTTTTCCACCATCGCGTCCTGCGTGCGCCAACCGCCGAAAAGCGGAACCAAACGCACCGTTGTGACCGATGTGTGAATTATTTTTCGGATTTTAACAGCACTTCGCCATTAAATCCGATTTATTGTATCATAGGATTTCCCTTTTTGCAAGAGTTTTTTCAAAAAAAGTAATATTTTCTCAAAAACGAAGGAAAAGTCCCGCAGAAGCAGGACTCTTCCAATCCAAAAATCAAGTTCGTTTCCCAATAACCGTAAATCCGGGTCATCAATTACCGCGAGGGTCCGGGGCGACAAAAATTTCCACGTCCCAATTTGCCATATACTGGAACAGTCTGGTCACGTCTTTGCTGTCAATACAGCCATCCCCATTGACGTCAAGAGCGTATTCGTTTACGGAAACAAGCCAGTTAGCCTGGTACTGGAACAGTCTCGTGATGTCCTTGCTGCTCAGGCTTCCGTCACCGTTGATATCGCCGGCAACGGGCAAAACGCTGATTTTACCGTTTGTGACCGAAAGGGAGACGCTTCTCTTTTCCGAACCGTCCGAAACGTAGATATTCTCAGGGCTGTAATCAAGCGTAATATCGATGTCGGAGTAATAGGCGGCATCGTCGGATATTCTGAACTTGAGCGTAGCAAAAACGCCGTCCTCACTCCACTTTTCGGAAGTGTTGATCCACTGAACGGTCGCCGGGCTCGCTAACGTCGCGGAAAGAGCGGTCTGTCCGCCGAGAGACTCGTTGAAAGTCACATTTTCCAATGTAATACCGGCACCGTAGTTGACCGTAAACGTCATCGCGGAAACGCCGCTGTTATGTTGCAGACAGATCGGCACTTCTACCGTCTGACCGTGCCGGCCGCTCACCGTAGGCATTGTGACTTCCGGAGGGTCTTCGACCTTTCCGGATATCGCAATGGCTTTCGCGGCGTAATTCAGCCGGATCGGATTTGTCATAGAGTCTGTCGTGGTGCTTCCGGCAAGAGAGATGTCCGCTTCCGAATCGCATTCCGGGCGTTTGACCGAGAAAGTCAATTTCAGAACGCTCGTTTTCTTTACAATATCGGCGGTCGAGATGACAGAAAACTTGATGATACCGTCGTCAGCCGATTTATCGTTGACCGTGAAGAACGTCGGCGAAAAGAGTTTTTCCGCGGAAACGTATGTCAGCCGGGCGGGATCGAACGTAAACGTAAAATCACCCGCGCCGAGATGAGAATCGGCGTCCAACGTGATCAGAACGGTGCATTCGGTTTCTCCGTCATTCAATTCCGAAGAAGCAACCATCCCGGGAGCATCGTCAAAAATGCTGTCATCGTGTACGACGGTAACGGTTGTCGTAACCGGCTGACACACGATCGGGCAGAGGGTCAGATCGTAAAAATCCGTCACTTCCAGTTTGATTTCCGACGATTGCGACACGTTCTTTTTGGTTCTGAGCCTGACGGAAATCAGATCGTTGTAGGAACTGTACTCATTGGAAACAAAGGAGACGTAGACCGATCCCGCAAGATCGGTATTGATATCCGAAATTTTGCCGCTGAGAAGACCGCCGGGCGTTATGGAGACCAGTTCAAACAGTTCGTCATCGTAGCGAATGGCAAAGGAACCGGACGCGATCTGATAGGTGCTTACCGAATAAGAGAGATCGAATTCATTCTGCACCGAGGTCGAAACGTTTGAGGATCGATACAGCGAAGCGGTTTTGGACACCTTTTTTTCCGAAACCGTTACCGCCGTTCGGGAGCCGTTCACCGTCAACGGCAAAAGGTCGATGCCATAGGCATCCGACACGGTCACGTCGAACCGGGTTTTCCCGAGTGCCGCCGTGTCTTTGATCGTATAGTAAAAATAGAATAATCCTGTTTTATTCTCCGGGCCGTTCCCGTCAAAAATATAGGTATACCGAACGCCGTCATCGCCCACAGAGGAATCGTACATGGAAGCCGATACGCTGTTGTACGTACCGGTGATCTCCACGACGTCGGGGTCAAAATGAACCGTCACGTCAAGAGACGCGATCCCCGCGAGCGAGTCGATATACACAGTCCCGTAACCGGACGCTCCCTGCGAAAAGTCCGCCCCCGTTTCCACGCGGACGGTGTTTTCTCCCTCCGCCGAGACGGGGAGAGAAAGCAGTGCCGCCAAGCAGAAACAGAGGATGAGAAATACGGCGGGAACGGAAAACAGATTCTGTTTTCTCCTCGTCATCATATCACATCTCCAATACGGTGATCTTGCCGTTGATGTATTGCAGGATTCTGAGTGCCTCCGCGCTGGAAAGCGTCTGATCCTTGTTGAGATCGGCACGTTTGAACTGATCGTCGGAGAGGAGCAGATCGCCGTTGATCGCCTCTATCAGCATCAGCGCGTCTTTTGTCGTGACAACGCCGTCGCCGTCCACGTCACCGCAGGTCGAGAGCGCGGACGCGTCCTTGACTACTACCGAATACGGCGCTTCGGCTGTTCCCTTGTTCACTTCGTTTCGGCCGTCGGAAACCACGATGTAGTATTCGAGACCGGCGAGCGTTACGTCGCTGCCGAATACCGTGGCGCTGAATTTATCGTTTTGCTTTGCCATTGTCAGCGTTTTCCACGCGGTCTCGCCCGATGTGCGATAGTACAGTTTTACGTTGTCGATGGCGATGTTATCTCTTGCCGTGCAGGAGATGACGAGGTTATTCTGCGCGTAGCCCTGGTTTACGGGCGTATGGTAAACGGTCGGGTTGATGGTGTCCGCCGAGCGGCAGCTTACCTTGCCGGCGGGCTTTGATTCCGTGAAGTCGGAGAGGACTACGGTGAACGTGTACCAATAGAGCTTTCCGGGCTCGGCGTCGGTATCGAGATACGTATTTTCACCGGCGGGAATGACCGACGGATTGATGCGGACGAAGTTGCCGTCCTTGCTGTCCGAGCGGTAGACGTTGTAGCCCATAAGGGTATCGTAATCGTCCTGCACCCACGTAAGCGCAATGCCGTCCGCCGTGCCGACGCCCTGCAAATTCATGGACATGGCGGATGTCATATCTATATCGAACGTGAACGCGGGAGCGTTGTTGATAAGCGTCTTGAAGCTGTCGTCAGCGGCGCAACCGTCGCCCGCCGAGAAGAAGTTTCTGCCGCCCTCGATGTTGGCTTTGATCTGGAATTCGCCCGTCCAGCTCATGCCGTCTTCGGCGTATTCGCCGTTTATCACGTAGTCCCTATACGGCGCGACGGAGCCGTAATAGAGCTTGAAGTCAACGCTCTTATCCATCGGGCGATTGAACGTAACCTTTACGGTCGCTTTTCCGCTGCCGACCGTGCGGATCGCTTCGCCGTCGCTGTTGAAGATTTCAATATTTTTAACATAAGGCCAAATCACGTTGTCATCGTGGTGGGCAATGTCATTAACATTCATCATCGGCATCCCATAGGAATTGAAGAAGCCGGATGAAATGATAGGCAAACAATT
Organism: Candidatus Apopatosoma intestinale; assembly: GCA_018064545.1. Lineage (GTDB taxonomy): Bacteria > Bacillota > Clostridia > Oscillospirales > CAG-272 > Apopatosoma > Apopatosoma intestinale. The sequence continues at coordinate 14,976 of JAGHUY010000235.1, forward strand.
TCTTATTGCTGAATCAAAAATATTTCCTTGGTATTCTTTGCCTTCTGTCTCATCACCTTCAAAAATAAATGGTAGTATATTTTGGATTGAAATCAAATCTTTTTTTAGTAGAAAAGAATTATTATCGAATAATCCATTTTTTCTTATCGATATCCTGCCACCTCCATTTGGATACTCACATTCAATTAATACAAGATTGTTTTCAAATTCTGCACCTGTCGAAAACTCAAAACCTCCTTCATTTCCAATATTTAAAACACAATTTCTCACTGTTACCGGCCAACAAGTAACTCCTGCATTACGTCGGATATCTACATAACACGATTCCAAATTTCCAGTAATTATGCTATATTCGTCTCTCCTTGAACCACTCCTATATCCCTGAAGATATGAATTTGGATTTTTATCTATAATAATAGACGACTTATAGTAATTGATTAATGCGCCTCCAAAGGTTGCAGAAACATTAGTTGTTTCGCAATAACTGAATTCCATCTTTCCTTCGTTTTGAATAATATCAACAAAAAGTGGAGAATCCCAATAAGTCTCAGAAGGATGAATCTTTATTACATTGGTTTCTGTTCCATTAAAAAACACATTACCATGAACAATGAGAGTTGGAGAATTGAAAACAGTATCCACAAATATATCGTTTGGATTGGCATAAAACTGCACATTGCATCCTTCTTCAAAAATAACCGTGACTCCTACGGGAATGGTCACATCGTGCGTGATAATGTAGCGGCGATTTGCGGTAAAGACCGTATCTTCGATGATTACTTCCGGTAAAATAAACCCGTTGGTAACCGTCAAAGACACCGAGCCGTTTCCGGAGTATACCGTTTCATCTTTGCTATCCAATCCGTTTTTATATACATAAGTGAAATTGATTTTAGAGAGGTAATCATTCGGGGTTTCTTCGTCAATTTTGATAACGATCGGATGCTCTACGTCAATGACTTTACCGTTATCGTCGTAAATCTTGCCGCCGTCGCGGATCGAATACGTGCCGATATCGGAATACGTAATATCGTTTGAAAGAATATGGATATACGGGTCGGTGATGTCTGCCGCAAGTCGCTCGGTGTTCACGGATACGGTGACGTCCGTCGCCTTGCCGCCGCGATTCATCAGCTCAAAACCGAGATGGATAGTTTCGCCCGCCTCGATAATGCCGTTGCCGTTGTTGTTCGCGGAGAATTTCGGGTCGTCGAAAATATAATAATCGTGAATGCCGTAGATATTCGGTTTCGGAATATTGTTGATGGCGTTGTAGGCGTTGGCAACGTAGTAACCGCCTACCTCTTTTCCGCCGTTCGCCACGATCTGCGACGTGATGAATTTTGTGGAATACTTTTCCCTATCCGTAAATTCGGAGCGGAGCAGCGCGGCGATGCCCGCAACGTTCGGGCAAGCCATACTCGTGCCGGAGAGGCTCGCGTATTTGTTATTCGGGAAGGTAGATGGAATCTGCTCGCCCGGGGCGTATACGTCATATTCAACCGTATTGTACTGCCAATGGTCAAAGTTTGAAAAAGATGAGCGAGAAGTTCCTGCCGCGTTACAGCTCATAACGCCGATGACGTAAGTAAGCGCCGCGGGATACTCGACCTCCGGATTATGAGCCGGGCATCCCGGTTGGTTGCACATATCGTCGTTGCCGGCAGCTGCCACCAGCACACATTGATTGTAGGCGTCCTCAAGCGCATCCTCAACCGCCATGGAAATGCTCGTTCCGCCGAAGGACATATTGATTACCGACGCGCCGTTCATATAGGCGTATATTATTGCCTCGGCAATATCGGAGTTATTGAAAGTACCCGAAGACGTGCCGGCTTTCAGGCACATCACCTTGCAGTTATACGCAACGCCGACAACGCCGAAAGCGTTATTGTCCGCCGCGATGATTCCCGCCACGTGCGTACCGTGGCCGTTATCGTCCATTGGGTCGTTGTTATCGCCAACGAAGTTCCAGCCGTACACGTCGTCAATATAGCCGTTGCCGTCGTCGTCAATGCCGTTGTTCGGAATCTCGCCCGGATTGCGCCAAATATTTCTGTTTAAGTCGATATGATTGTAGTCAACGCCGGTATCGATCACGGCAACGATAACGTCGGGACTGCCGCCCGGGTGCTTTTCGTTCGTTACGAAAAAGTCCCACGCGTCGCGTATGCCCATGGCGTCGAGATACGCCACGTCGATCGTTTCGGCATTTGCGGAAATGTCCACGGAGTGAGCGTCCCCGTCGCCTTTCATGACGTAGTCATAGTCCACCGCTTCAAACGTGCCAAGCGCGGAAAGGGCTTCCACCGCGGAAACCGTCTCATCAGGATTGGCGAGCAATACCTGATACCACACGGAATCCCGATACAGCGGTTCTACGGAGACGATCGCCACCTCACCGAACGCCTCGGCAGTCAGCGCGGCTTCGCCCTCGTATTTGACAAGGACGCTTCCCTCCTGATATTCACCGGTCTTCGGTGCCGTCACTCCGGTCTTGCCGGAAATGGCGGACGTCCGCTGTGCCATCTCGCCAACCGTGCCGGGAATCGCGGGAACGTTCTCCTTCACGGCGGGAGATCCCGTCTCCTCACTGGCGGCGGGCAACATCGGCGTCAGGGCGCAAGAAGTCGCCCCCAGCAGGATGCCCAGCATGAGGAAGACGGATAGGATCCTCGTCCAAACTCTGAAAGCACTTTGTTTCATACAGTTTTCCTCCATTTTTTGTTATAGCGTTTGACTCACTGATCACAGACTGTATTGCAGTCTCTCAATAGTGGTGTCAGAATATAGTTACTCTATTATCATTTTACTATCTTTACCAAAAAAATCAATAGTTTTTGGCGAAGAGTGTCAAATTTGCATACCTTGTGTATGACGTTTACAAAAAATCACGCCATCATCCTTGACAAAGAGCCGATTTCCCCTCAAAAGCGCAGAGAAAAAGTCCCGCAGACGCGGGACTTTTCCAGAGTACTGACAAACCACGATTAAAAATATCAGTTCGTCATTATGAACAAATTGAGAGTTACAGTTTAAAGTTTTGCCGTAGGGCGGGGGCTTTTGCTCCCGCCGCAGAGTTTGTACGATACACCCGGCAACATCGTGGGGCGGGGGTTTGCTCCCGCCGCGGAACACTAACAACTATAATGCCTTCCCCAGATGGGTAGCGAAGCGGCGCCGAGGGAGTGAATGACGACCTGAATGGTCGTCAGAGCCGAGGCGTGACCGAGCCGCAGCGAGACGGGT